>CAVJQR010000224.1:0-4252 GCA_963651605.1 Agathobaculum sp. | reverse complement strand
AATTCATGCCGATGATTTTCTTAATTCATGCCGACCTTTTTTTCATTTCATGCCGATGTTTTTCTGAAACCATGCCGAACAATTTTCAGGGTGCTCCCGATGCTTTTTCGAAGGTTGGCGAACAAACATTTCGGTTTTTTCAATAAAATAGTTACTTTTGAGATATGAAATCAAAAGTGTATATACATAATTTTAAATAAAGCCTATGAAAAAGCAAATTTTAGCCACGCTGCTGGTGGCTTATGCCTTGCCCACGTTGGCGGCAACCGACGAGGCACGCTTGCTCCGTTTCCCGACAACGAACGGGAGCGAGGTGGTGTTTACCTATGGCGGCGACCTCTACAAGGCACCGATCGGTGGGGGAGAGGCCGTACGCCTGACGTCGCATGTCGGGTACGAACTCTTCGCCCGCTTCTCGCCCGATGGGAAAACGATCGCCTTTACCGGCGAGTATGACGGCAACCGCGAGGTATACACGCTCCCGATCGACGGAGGAGCGCCCGTCCGCATGACCTATACCTCCACCAATGCCCGCGACGATGTGGGCGACCGCATGGGACCGAACAACATCGCCCTCACCTGGACGCCCGACGGGGAGAAGATCATTTACCGTAACCGTATCGGCGACGGCTTCCCCGGCAAGCTGTGGAGCGTCTCGAAAAACGGCGGCATGCCCGAACAACTGCCGCTGCCCGAAGGCGGTTTCTGCTCTTATTCGCCCGACGGCAAGCGCTTGGCCTACAACCGCGTCTTCCGCGAATTTCGCACATGGAAGTACTATCGGGGCGGAATGGCCGATGATATCTGGATCTACGACGAGAGCGCCAAAACGGTGAAGAACATCACCAACAACCCGGCTCAGGACATTGCCCCGATGTGGATTGGCGACGATATCTATTTCATCTCCGACCGCGACATGACCATGAACCTCTTCGTCTACCATACGACGACGGGCAAGACCGAGAAGGTGACGAACTATACCGACTACGACATCAAGTTCCCCAGCTCGAACGGCCGTCTTATCGTCTACGAGCAGGGGGGATATCTCTACCGTTTCGACCCCTCTACGCAGAAAGCCACCCGCATTCCGATCACCCTCAACGGCGAAAACAGCATTGCCCGCACGGAACGGAAGGCAGTGGCCGACTATCTGAATGCCATCGATCTGACGTCCGACGGCAAACGGATCGCAGTGACCGCCCGCGGCGAGGTGTTCAACGTGCCGGCCGAAAAGGGAGTTACCTACAATATCACCCGCACGCCGGGGGCGAACGACCGCTGCGCCGCGTGGAGCCCCGACAACCGTTACATCGCCTATATCTCGGACCGTACCGGAGAGACGGAGGTTTGGCTGGAAAAGGCCGAAGGGGGAGAGCCCATTCAACTGACGAAAGAGAACGATACCTATATCCGCCGGCTGCAATGGTCGCCCGACAGCAAATCGGTGCTCTATACCGACCGCAAAAACCGTATCGTGGTGGTCGACGTGGCCTCGAAGAGCAAGCAAACCATCGTGCAGTGTCCCGAACGCGAATTTCGCCACGTCGCCTATTCTCCCGACAGCAAATGGATTACCTACACGCGACCGGCCGCCAACGAGATGCAGGTGGTTTATCTCTACAATCTGGCAGAACGCAAAGAATATCCCGTTACGGAGAAGTGGTACAACTCGGGCGATCCGGTGTTCAGTGCCGACGGCAAATACCTGATCTTCTCGTCCAACCGCGACTTCAACCCGATCTATGGCGAGCTGGAATGGAACCATGTCTACACGAAGACGGGCGGTATCTACCTGGCCATGCTGAGCAACGACACCCCGTCGCCCTTCCTGGCGGAAGATGAGATGGCAACCATCGGCGACGATTCCTCGACAAAGAACGGCTCGAAAAAGGAAGAAACGACAACCACCTCGGGAGCGGTCGACGTTCGGATCGACACCGAAGGAATTTTGGGTAGAATCGTTAAACTCCCGCTCTCGGCAGATTACTACGGAGACTTCTACAGCGACGGCAAAACGGTGTGGTATTCGGATGGAAAAAACAACGTCCATGCCTATAAACTGGCCGATCAGAAAGAGGAGACCGTAGCCGAAAATGCCGTGATGGTGGTGGCCGCCGGCGGTAAGAAAGCGCTGTTCTGCAAAGAGAACCACCTCTATGTGATGGATCTCCCGGCAGCAAAGGCTTCGCTCGACAAGGCCGTGAACCTGAACGACATGACGGCCACGATCGACTATCCGCAAGAGTGGGCTCAGATCTTCGACGAAGCATGGCGCGCCTTCCGAGACGGGTTCTATTTGGAGAACATGCACGGCGTGGATTGGAAGGCCATCAAGGAGAAATATGCCGTACTGCTGCCCTATGTCGCTACGCGCCTCGACCTGAACTACGTGATCGGCGAGATGATATCCGAGCTGGCTTGCGGCCATGCCTACGTTACTCCGGGCGAATACAAGAAGCCGGAACGGATCCCGATGGGCCTTCTTGGGGCAGAAATGAGCCGTGATGCGAAGAGCGGGTTCTACAAGATCGAGAAGATCATTGCCGGTGCCCCCTACAGCCAATCGCTTCGTTCGCCGCTCACCGAGCCGGGCTTGGAGGTAAAAGAGGGCGACTATATCACGGCGGTCGACGGTATTCCAACCTCGTCGGTCGGGAATATTTATCAATTGCTCGTGGGGAAAGCGAATGTCATGACCGAGTTGGAAATCAACCATAAAGCCCAAAAGGAGGGAAGCCGCAAGGTGGTCATCAAACCGATCGCCGACGAGCATCCGCTCTATCACTACAACTGGGTACAAAAGAACCTGAAAAGGGTAGAGGAGGCCTCCAACGGACGCGTCGGTTATATCTATATTCCCGATATGGGGCCGGAAGGATTGAAGGAGTTTGCCCGCTATTTCTATCCGCAACTCGACAAGGAGGCGCTGATTATCGACGACCGCGCCAACGGAGGCGGCAATATCTCGCCAATGATCATCGAGCGGTTGTTGAGAAAACCATACCGCATGACGATGTCGCGCACCTCAAGTACGGTCGGAACCATCCCCGACGCTACGCAATATGGTCCTAAAGTGTTGCTAATCAACAAGTATTCTGCTTCAGACGGCGACCTGTTCCCGTGGAGTTTCCAAGCAAACAAGATCGGAACCATCATCGGTACGCGCACCTGGGGTGGTATCATCGGCATCAGCGGGTCGCTTCCTTATATGGATGGCACCGATATCCGCGTTCCGTTCTTCACCAACTACGATGCCACAACGGGGCAGTGGATCGTCGAAAACCATGGCGTGGATCCTGACATCCTGCTCGACAACGATCCGATCAAAGAGCAGGCGGGCGAAGACCAGCAACTGGAAAAGGCGATCGAGGTGGCCTTGCAGCAGCTCAAAGAGCGCAAGCCGTTGCCCAAGACACCCGCACCGCGCACCTTCAAGGATTTGGGGTTGTAATGCCGGTCGGCTGACGTTCGTATAGAACCGTCATCCATTTTGAAGCCCTCGGTTGTTTCTATTCAAAGCAAAACAGCCGAGGGCTTTTTTTGAAACTCTACAACGTTGATGCCGACCGACGGCAAAATGAAACAATTTTGTTGACACGCTAATAAGAGTTGGGCGGCAACGTTGAATCCAACAAACGAACATCCGAAAAAAGAGGGTCTGTATGGTAGAAGTCCAAACCATAGCGGGACGGAACCAACCGCCAAGAGCCCGAAAGGGGACTTTCCAAAGAAAGGAGCCAAGTTGTGCTTTCCAACATCCGTTTTCCTCCGCATCTCATACTCTATTTAACATAATGGTGATTATAGAATTAAGGAGCGAAAACGGGGGTTGCAGGGAGTTTCCGTCCGGATGCCGGCGAAAAACCGCCGTTTTCGACTGGATGGTTGGGTTGGAATCTGACAGCATTGGATGAATACCATCCCATTATAGGGATTAGACATAAGGATGAAAGAAAAACAAATGTTCGACGGATCAAAACAAAACCTCCCGGTTTCGAAAAAATTTCACGATACAAAACTCGAGTTTATATAGGAGAAAACTACAATTCATTCGGGAGAAAACTCGAGTTCTATGCCGAATAAACCGTCATGCACAAGGTAGAATTTTTTTTCAAGCCCAGCATCCTCTCTTGGCGGAATGGCGAAGAATGTGACGGATACACTCTTAATACATTATTATATATTATTGCTGTCCGCTAAAACTTTTAACCAACTGTTCTTGTCTTTTGAAAAAGACGCTTCGCTTTAGCGC
>CAVJQR010000223.1:0-4305 GCA_963651605.1 Agathobaculum sp. | reverse complement strand
CCCTTCCGAGTAAGTAATCGGATTATAATATTTGTTGGTTGAGAAATCCATATTATTATTAATTTTCAACCAGGGGGTAGCTTGGTATCCGCTCTTGAAGCGCATGTTGTAGCTCTTGTACTTATCTGTCTGCTTTTCACTGTTGAACAATCCATTATAGGAGTAGAAACGGCCCGACAAATAATAGTCGAACTTGCCGTCCGATCCCGAAACTGACAAGTTCTGGTTCTGACTGAACACATGGTTCTTGTATAACAAGTCGTAATAGTCTGTGCCTTTCGGATAATAAACATAACGTCCTTTCGTTCCGATCGTCCCATCTGAAATAACCGTTCCGAAGTCTCCCGTATCATGGCGACGCTTATATTCTTCCAACCAAGCGGTAGAGAATTGTTGGGTTTTATTGATTCCTGACGGATTGGCCTGGTTATAATTGTAATATGCCGTATAGAAATGTTCGGCCCAAACATATCCGTCTGAAACGACATCCGGCACATTCTGCGGTGTTTGCATCGAATAGTTGGAAGAGTATACCACTTCCGCTTTTCCATCTTTTGCGTTCTTTGTCGTGATCAATACCACACCAAACGGAGCACGTGCACCATAAATAGCAGAAGCTGCCGCATCTTTCAACACGGAAACGCTCTCGATATCATTCGGGTTCAACAAGGAAGGGTCACCTTCGACACCATCAATCAACACCAATGCACTACCACCGTTGATAGAGCCCGCACCACGCACGTTGAAATCAGCCGTTCTTCCCGGCTTACCATCCGACAATGAGATGTTCAAGTTCGGCACAACGCCCTCCAACATCTGTGTTGCATTGGCAGTAGGACGACCATCGAACACATCGCTTGATACTTGTTCGACGGCTCCGGTAAGGTTGACTTTCTTTTGTGATCCATAACCTACGACCACAACTTCGTCCAAGTTTTGTGAATCTTCCTGAATCACAACACGAATATCTGTCTGATTTTTAACCGGAACATTCTTCGTTACATAACCAATATAGGATACTTCCAAAACGGCACCCGGCTCCACCTCCAACGTAAAATGGCCATCATAGTCGGTAATCGTACCTTTCGTCGTTCCGCTGACTACCACATTGGCACCAATAATAGGTTCTCCTTTGGCATCAACCACCGTACCTCTTACGGATTTAGTCTGCTGAGCGGCATGAGTCATTGGTGACTTTACCATCAACCCATCAGGGCTATACATGACATCGGCATGCGCACACATCGAACTTGCAACCAACATAGCAGAGGAAAGCCCCGTTACTATAGCAAATTGTCTGATGAACGAGCGGGCATTTTCACCGCACTCTAAAGATTCTGTATTTTTCATTTTATATTGTTTGTTAAAATACATTGCGAAAATACAAGCCTAATATGTCGAAAATATTTCACCGACATTATTATTTGTTTACACACATAATCTCCTCCATTCTCCTCTTCAGATCAAACAATATTACCCATGACTCTAAAAAATATAGCTCACTCCTACAGTTGTTTATGCAATGCATGCATCGGTTTTATATGGTGAAAACTATAGTTTATTCGGGAGTAAACTGCAGTTTCATGCCGAACAAACTGCAGTTCATTCGGGAGTAAACTGCAGTTCTATGCCGAGAAACTTTTTCATCGCACAAGTGTTTTTTTAGAAATAGTCGGCATAAAGCAACAAACTATTCCCGACACATAATACAATTTGTCAAATAAATCGTATATTTGCAAAAAGGATATTTAAAATAATGGCATATGAAAAAGCAAATCGTTAACACATTCGTGCTATCCGCCATCACCATGATGGCTTTTAGCTGTCAGCCGACAGAAAAAAAAGCTCCGGCCCTGCCGGAAAATACAGAGGAAGATGCCCCGACCATAGCGTTGGTGGATACTCCTCAAATTACAACTCCACCCAAGGAATTGAATTTGGATCCTTTCTATAAAAAATACATGAATGTAAACGGCATCCACGTTGTCAGTTCATGGCGTGTTCCGGACTCCTGTTTCTATGCAGCTTATGTCAGCCTCAAGGCCTTGACGGATGTTTTGCCCAAAGAGGTATTAGAGTCCATGACCAGCCGAAACACGCGAGTTGGCATCATGGCCCGCTATGAGGGTACTACCGATATTCCTGAGCATGCCGACTTGATTAATGACACGACCCTCAACTGGAATCTTCGCGCCCGTGGATTGGGTGGCACCTTGGAATTGCCGTTCTCCACTTGTGCAGAAGAGAATATTTTGGCTTATCAGATTGACAAATATCATGCTGAAGACATCATGATCCACGAGTTTGCTCACACGATTCATAATGTCGGCATCCTGCCTGTTCACCCTGAGTTCAACGGTGAGCTACAAGCTGCCTTGGATGATGCTCTGGCCAAAGGCCGTTGGAAAAATGTATACGCTTCGACCAATATCGAAGAATACTGGGCCGAAGGTGTTCAAGACTGGTTTAACGTCAACGCAGAAGTCAACAAAGACGAGGGCGACGGCAAGCACAACAAGGTCAATACCCGCGAAGAATTGAAACGCTACGACCCGGGGTTGTATGCCATTTTGAAACGTTTCTTCCCTGAAGTAAAGGAACAGATCAGCCGTCATAAGAAAATCAATCAGTATGATTGGCATGAATAATTCCAACATTCGGTAAGGTATTCCATAAGAAAAGGGAATGTGTCATTTCTTTCAAGCCACATTCCCTTTCTGTTTTTATTGGAATTCTTTCAAGTTCCCCTACATTATATATAATAATATGTATAGTGAATTTGCTTGTTCAACTATGAAACTTACGACTGGTTGCCGTTATTCCTCAACCGGTTCGCCGAACAATGTAGCAGAAGAAGCGCGGTTGATCTTCACTTTGATAAATTGTCCGACCTTGTAGTTCTTCTTGTCAAAGATCACGACCTTATTCTGACTGGTTCTGCCGTATAGTTGTTCGCGAGAGCGCTTCGAGAAGCCTTCGATCAACACTTCGAATGTCTTGCCTATATCACGCAGATTGCTTTCCTCCGACAACTTGTTCTGCAAATCGATCATTCCTTGCAAGCGAGCCACTTTGACCTCTTCTGGGACATCATCCACCAAGTGTTTGGCAGCGTATGTACCCGGGCGCTCTGAGTATTTGAAAAGATAGGCACTGTCGTAGCCCACCTCGCGCATCAACGACAATGTCTCCTGATAATCCTCTTCCGTCTCAGAATGGAATCCGCAGAAAAGGTCGGTTGAAATTGCACACTCCGGCAAGATCCGACGAATAGCGGCGATACGCTCCAAATACCATTCACGAGTATACTTGCGATTCATCACTTTCAGCATTTTCGTACTACCCGACTGGGCCGGAAGATGAATATATTGACAAATATTCGGGTACTTGGCAATGACATACAACGTCTCGTCGCTCATGTCTTTTGGATGTGATGTTACAAAACGAATGCGCATATCAGGCGCAGCCAAAGCCACCAACTCCAACAAACGTGAGAAATTAATCTTTTCGCCATCCTTTTCGAAGAGATAAGAATCGATATTTTGCCCCAAAAGGGTCACCTCTTTGAATTTCTTGGTTCGCATGTCATTGATCTCATTCAGAATGCTTTCCACATCGCGACTGCGCTCTCTTCCGCGTGTATATGGAACGATACAATACGTACAGAAGTTGTTGCAACCACGCATGATGGAGACAAAACCTGAAATATGAACCCCCGGCAATTTCAAAGGAATCACATCTTTGTATGTTTCACTCTTCGAAAGCTCCACGTTGATCGCCTCGTCACCTCGTTCTGCTGCCCCGATCAGGTTCGGAAGATCCATGTAAGAATCAGGGCCGGCCACCAAGTCAACGCCATGATGTTTGATCAAGTCTTCGCGCACACGCTCTGCCATACAACCTAACACGCCGACCAACAGTTTTTTTTTCTTCTTCCGCAATGACTGGAAATATTGCAAACGCCCGTAAATACGTTGCTCTGCATTGTCGCGAACCGAGCAGGTATTCACAAAAATAGCATCAGCCTCTTCGATTTGCTCCGTCATTTCATAGCCGGCCATCTGCATGACTGATGCAACAACCTCGCTATCTGCCACATTCATTTGGCAGCCATAAGTCTCAATAAACAATTTCTTTTCCGAATAAGTAGCAGATTTTAAGTCTGCATCCTTGTCTGTTTGATTCATCTTTTTAGTTGTTTTGTTATAAATAAAACTATATCGCTAATAAAATTATCTTGCGTTATCAATTTCTTTCTATACACCACACATGTTATATATTATGTATAAGAAAGTCACACAATCG
>CAVJQR010000222.1:0-4310 GCA_963651605.1 Agathobaculum sp. | reverse complement strand
GTGTAAGGATACGCCATTACAATGCATGAATCAGACAAGAAGAGGGCCACTCTACGAATAGAGCAGCCCTCTTTTTTATCCTTTTCTTATGAAAAGTTCTCTATTGCTACGAATTACTTCACAACTACCTTGACAGCCTCTTCGCCTTCAACAGCTACTACGGCGATACCGGCCGGTACAGCAATGGTAGCATTGTCTGAAGAAACGAGGACTGATGTCAATGTCTGACCCAAGATGTTCGTGATAACTACCGACTTACCGGCCGCACCCTTGATAACAACGGCACCCGTTGTAGCGGCCACTGTTACGTCAGAAGTAGTGATAGCTTCGTTGGCTGTAGCGCTTGCATCCTTCGTCTCGAAGTTACCATTGAAGCGAGCGGCCTGGTTGATCACCTCACCAAATGAGCCGACTGTCGTATAGTCTGCATATTGCTTCCATGAATCAGTCGTATCACCAGTGTTGTGGTTGCCATTATCGTTGGTGAACTGCGTCAATACCGGTACGTTGTTGTGGAGCTTAACCCAAGCCCCCGTGAACTTGCCGATACCTGCTTTGCCGTCCAAATCGTTCGATTCGATCAAGAAGCTTTCATCTTCGTCTCCTGTGTTGCGGAATGAGAAGGCCACATTGTTGTGTTTGCCGTCCAAAACCACTTTTTTGTAAATCTTGTCGTTGTTTTCGGCCTTGAAGAATGCCGGAACGATGTAGTTGCCTGAGTTGTCGGCAGCGCCCTCTTTCCAGTCAGCCAACTTGTTGCCGTCTTTCATTACATACAACGTATCGCCCTGATGCAAAGCCTCTACAAAGCCCAAACGGACATAATTGCTTGACTTGAATGCATCGGCACGGCTTGACAACTTGTCGATAACCGCCCTCTTGATGGAGTCGTTGTAGTTCACCAAGTAACGGCCTGTTACATAACCCGGAAGCTCTGCGATGTGACCACACTTAGGATTGATGCCGTGCACGCCCTCTGTACAATAGGTATAAGCCGGTACCGAATCAACGCCGACAGCCAATAAGTATTGCGGCATGACAGCTGTAGATTTTGCCACTTTGTCCACATAGAATCCTTCGTTCTTCGTTGTGGTCGTTTTGTTTTCTACAGCCAAGTAGTTCAAGTTGTTCTCTTTTGCCAACTTCGAACTTGAATCCTCATACAGGTATGCGTCGCCATCCTGCGTATACAAAGCCAAGACTTTTTGGTCGTTGTTTACATACTCAGCGTCGATTGTGTAATACAACGGACGGTTCGTCTGAACCAATACAAAGGCGTCTGTCGTTGTTTCGCAGCGATCAGCGATCTTCGCATAGAGGGATGTATTCTCAATTTCCAGCTTGCCGTCTACTTGGTCTTCAGTTGAATAGACGAAATATACGATCTCCTTGCCGTCTATCGTCTTGTAGAATTCGTAACTATTACCACCATCTTCAGACGATTTAATAGACAAACCCTTCAAGTCGTCAAATGCACCGTATACCTTCGTAATTTCTGGTCGATTAAGCAAACCATAAGCATGAAGGCCATCCAATTCGTTGTTCTCTTTCAAGTATACGATAGCAAAAGTCAACTCATCAGAACCTTCGATTTCACTTTCCTTGGCGATCACATATTTGTGTTGATTCGTAATAGCGAGGAACTTATGATCATTATCGATCAAGTTCTCGTCTTTTACCTTCAATTTATAGGATGTCTTGTACAACGGTTTAACTAAGTCGTTGCTATAACCATAGGCTACAGAATCCGTATAAATGAAGTCCGCTGTTGGTTCTTCTTCATCTTCGTTATAGAATGTAGGAGTCCAGCATAGAGCACGATAAAGCTCAAATTCAGTGCCTTCGTCTGTCAATTTCACGTAACCGTTCTCCTCGCCCAAGAACTTGTCGGCCTTCATATCCTGAAGATGTTGTAACTTGTATGTCGAGTTGCGCAATACGGCTTCGCTCTCATTGAAGTAACCGTAAGTAGTCTGCTTGGCCGTGATATTTTCGAATGCGTACTGATCCTCGCATGGCAAGTAGCTGTTCTTGCTGTGATGATCTACTGTCTGGCCATTTGTTGATGCGAAGTTATGGTTCAACGTAACGAGGTTGCCCGTATTCTTGTTTCTGAACAACTGACCGTAGAACAATGGGTTCTCATTCTCTTCATCCTCGCCGTTGAATTCGCGGTTGTAGATAACCACCTCCGGCGTCTTGTTCGTGTTAAGGTTGTCACCCTTTTGGCAGTTCAACTGCTCAACCACCCACTGAGTGGCCGGCATGTGCAAGAACTCTTGCGCATCGTCTTGCGTATCGTATACCAAGTGACCCTTCATGTCTTCTACCAGATAAGCTCCCTCGACGCGGTTCTCGGTCTGCGTCTTGTCCGCCTTCACATTCTTAATGTTGATGAAGTACAAGCCCGGATCCACTGTTGCCAACTCATAGTCGTTGTCGTAATTATGGTTGAAGCGGATCGCCAGGTTCATCTTGGCCTGGTAAGTAGTCGTGATATAAGAAGGATTCTCTTTATTATTAGGATTTCTTGTAGCACCCGCCGATTCAGCGTCTGCCGGATTGATGGGATGACTCGCATCACTGTCCGCATAACCTACTGTCAAGAAAGCCGTCTTATCGCCTGACTCCGGACCGAAGTTCATCGCATACAATGCCACAGGAACTGTAGAATCTTTGGCAGAGCCGGCATTACCGCCCTCCGTATTGGAATCGGAAGCCTTTTTCACCGTGTTCACCCATTGATTTTCCGTAAGGTCTTTGATAGAGGGAGCCGTCCAAGCCTTTTCCCCTTTTTGCTGATCGATGGAAGACATACGGGAAGCATTCAAGGGTTCGAATACCACACTATCCTGCGTTGCATAGTAAGTAACTTTCCACTGGTAACGAGCTCCCAATGCATCCAAAACATAATCGCCCCGAACCGGTTCCGGTAGTGGGACATCCTCGTAGTTGACATACTCTTTTACTGTGCCATCTTCTTCTACCACACGATACGGTTCAACGTTCACTTGCAAACCATTGTAGATATGCTGGAAGGCCGAACCTTCGTATGGATAAGGAGAGACATACAAGAAACCGCTCTTATCCGTTGCCTGCATCAAGATATTGTAACCCGCGTATTGTTGAGAACTTCCCCGATTAAAATTGGAAAATTTCGATTCTACCGCCTTAAACTCTTTATCAAACGGATTCGAAGCAAATGTCATCGGCTCGTTCGTGCCCGGCTTGCAGACCGTGAACTTGGCTGTTCCGTCATAAGCATTCTCTGATTTTGTATAGGTATCATTGAACTTCAGAGACGAACCATTGGCATCGATCATAGAGTTGATTTCGGCGGCATTCAATACTCTTGCACCGGCTACTACCGGACGGATGGAAAGAAAACCGGTGCTCGTCGCCGAATCCCAATCGGTACCCACTGCCTCTTTCGGGTATTTTACCGGAAATACCATCCTGTCAGCGTTCAAGATCTCCTTCAACTCATCTGGAGTATCATCAATGCACATTGCCATCACCGAGTCGGCCTCGTTATGGAAGTAAGCATAAACCGGTTTATAGCCCAGATTCTGCGTACTTTCATCGGTCGTATACCATGCCCAATGACTGATACAACCCGAAAGTTCTACCGGATCCAGATCATCGACATTGCCATCCGCGCCCCACTCGGTGCAATCTTCTGTCTTGGCATGGTCGAACGCCAACTCGAAACCGGTTTCTTTATTGATATAGGTGTAAACGCGACCGTTAGCCGGAGTGTCGGTCACCTTGATTTTCCACAAGGTATGTGACAACACGGCATCGCTTGGAGTTTTTACCGTCAGATAGACCTTGCCTGTGGCATAATCGCGGTCGGCAGACAATACACGGCCTTGCTCGCTGGTTTCCAACTGATAGTAATAATTGGGATTGATAGATGTAACAGAAGCCAAATCGTAGACGGTAGCTCCATCTTTTTTCATCACATCCAACGCAGTGCTCTTCGTAATGTTGGAGCGATAGGTCAGTACACCTTTCACATCCGTCTGTGCCACTGCTGTCAGTGATCCTGCCAACAATAATGCAGCAGACAAAGTAAGTACTTTTTTGTTCATTTTGTGATTATTTATTAATTCTATTCGTTCGTTCTTTAATTTACAAATATACGGCCATCCGATGGATATTCCAATAGCTTTTTTTGATTTTAAATCAATATTTTTTAATAATCATAGGAGTCTTCTTCTTTTTTACATTACACTTCTTGTCACTTATGAATAGAAGCAACCGCGAAGCGTGAGTCGGAACGACTCATTCCTTGGGCCTAAGCTGGT
>CAVJQR010000221.1:2692-4331 GCA_963651605.1 Agathobaculum sp. | reverse complement strand
TCGTTGATTTATATCCTTTCGAAGAGACCGTTGCTTCGGGCGCTGAAGAACAAGCTATCATTGAAAAGATTGATATAGGCGGCATTTCTTTGATTCGTGCTGCTGCCAAGAACTTTAAAGACGTTGTGATTGTTGCCTCAAAGCATCAATACACTCCGTTGCTCAATTTGCTGAACGAGAAGGGGGCTGAAACGACATTGGAAGACCGCAAATGGTTTGCTAAAGAGGCGTTTGCTGTTTCATCTGGTTACGATTCTGCCATCTTCAACTACTTTGATGGAAATGAAGGCTCCTATTTCCGTGTTGCGACAGATGTTCCGATGCATTTGCGCTATGGCGAGAATCCTCATCAAGTGGGTCGTTTCTATGGAAAATTCAATGATATGTTCGAGCAGTTGCATGGTAAGGAGATTTCTTACAACAACTTGCTGGATATAGATGCAGCAGTTAATTTGATTGATGAGTTCGACGAATTGACATTTGCCGTTTTGAAACACAACAATGCTTGCGGTATTGCATCGCGTCCTACCGTCTTGGAGGCTTGGAAAGATGCCTTGGCTGGCGATCCTGTTTCTGCATTCGGCGGTATCTTGATCACCAACACTACGATCGACGGTCCGGTAGCAGAAGAGATCAATAAGATCTTCTTCGAAGTGGTTATTGCTCCGGCCTATACAGACGAGGCTTTGGCTGTTTTGGAGCAAAAGAAGAACCGCATCATCTTGGTTCGCAAAGACGGCAAGACAGGTACGGTACAGTTCCGTTCGTTGCTTAATGGTGTCTTGGTGCAAGAGCGAGATTTGAGCATTCAGACTGCGGCTGATCTGGCACCGATGAGCAATCGTCAGCCTTCAGCGTCAGAAGTGGAAGATTTGTTGTTCGCAAACAAGATTGTAAAGAACAGCAAATCGAATGCAATTACATTGGTGAAGAACAAACAATTGTGTGCAAGTGGAATCGGACAGACTTCGCGTGTAGACTCATTGAAACAGGCTATTGCGAAAGCTCAATCATTCAATTTCGACTTGAAAGGTGCGGTGATGGCTTCCGATGCATTCTTCCCATTCCCTGATTGTGTGGAAATAGCAGACCAAGCTGGTATTACAGCTGTCATCCAGCCGGGTGGTTCTATTAAGGATGAATTGTCAGTTGCTTATTGTAATGAGCATAACATTGCAATGGTTAAAACTGGTGTTCGTCATTTCAAACATTAATTCATATTGAATTACGAGGGTTGTTCTTCTCTGTCGCGAGAGGAACAACCTGATAATAGTCCTTAATTTTTTAGTTTATAGAAAAATGGGTTTATTTTCATTTACTCAAGAAGTAGCAATGGATTTGGGAACTGCCAATACGATTGTGATGTGCAATGGTAAAATGGTGGTTGATGAGCCTTCTGTAATAGCCTTGGACAAGCGTACAGACAAGGTCTTGGCTATCGGAAGTGAAGCTCGGCAAATGACTGGTAAGGAGAATGATAATATTCGAACTATTCGTCCATTACGCGAAGGAGTGATTGCTGACTTTTACGCAGCAGAGCAAATGATGCGAGGGTTGATCAAAAAGGCAAACAACAGAAGCCGTTGGTTTACCCCCTCTTTACGAATGGTGATCGGTATACCTTCGGGTAGTACGGAGG
>CAVJQR010000221.1:0-2682 GCA_963651605.1 Agathobaculum sp. | reverse complement strand
GTACGGAGGTGGAAATTCGTGCGGTGCGTGATTCGGCCGAGCATGCCGGTGGGCGCGACGTCTATATGATATTCGAACCTATGGCGGCAGCCTTGGGTATTGGTGTGGATGTACAAGCTCCTGAAGGAAATATGATTGTTGATATAGGTGGAGGTACAACTGAAATTGCTGTTATCTCATTAGGAGGTATTGTTTCAAACAAATCTATCCGTATCGCAGGCGATGATTTGACGGCTGATATCATTGATTATATGCGCCGTCAGCATAATGTGAAAGTCGGTGAGCGAACGGCCGAGCAGATTAAGATAAATGTAGGTTCAGCCTTGACAACCTTACAGGATCCTCCAGAGGATTACATCGTAAGAGGTCCTAACCAGATGACTTCTCTGCCGATGGAGGTGCCGGTGTCTTATCAAGAGATTGCACACTGTTTGGATCGTACTATCTCAAAGATGGAAGCAGCCATTTTAGGAGCGTTGGAGAATACTCCTCCCGAGTTGTATGCTGATATCGTAAACAACGGTATTTATCTGACAGGTGGTGGAGCAATGATGCGTGGTTTGGACAAACGATTGTCAGACAAGATGAAAATTACATTCCATGTATCGGAAGATCCTTTGCATGCTGTCGCTCGTGGAACAGGAGTCGCGCTGAAGAATATAGATAAGTTTAATTTCCTTATTCGATGATTTTCAGACAAGTTGGATGTTGAGTATCGCATGAGAATACTTGATATCCAACATCATAGACGCCGAATATATGAGAAAATTGTTGGATTTCCTTCTGCGGAAAAAACATTGGTTCTTGTTTGTTCTTTTGGAAGTGATAGCTTTCGTATTGATTTATCAAAACAATTTGTATCAGCGAAGCGTTTTGTTGAATTCAGCCAATTTCGTATCGGGACAGGTGGTTTCCGTTTCGGGTAATATCCGTTCCTATTTCCATCTGCGTGATGTGAACCGAAAATTGCAAGAACAAAACGGCCAAATGGAGCTCGAATTGTTGGATCTTCAAGAACAGATGGGGGCTTTATTGGCGGACACGGTATTATTTAAGGGACAAGTGGTAGACTCTTTACATACAGAATATCCCTTTCAATTCGTATTGGCAGATGTGGTAAATAACAGTTTTTCTCAATTGGCGAACTATATTACGATCAACAAAGGAGGTCTTGACGGCATTGCTCCTGATATGGGCGTAGTATCAGAACAAGGTGTTGTGGGGATTGTCTCACATGTTTCCGACCACTTTTCCGTTGTAATTTCCTTGTTGAATCCAAAATCGAAGCTGAGTTGCAAGATATTGGGTAACAATTGTTTTGGATATTTGGCTTGGGACGGCAAAGATTCTCGTTATGCAACATTGGAGGAACTCCCGCGGCATGCTGAGTTTCATAAAGGAGACATAGTGATTACGAGCGGTTATTCGGCTATATTTCCTGCTGGTCTGATCGTTGGAACGGTCGAAGATTTTTCAAAAGAGCACGATGACAATTTCTATGCGCTCCGTGTTCGATTGGCTACTTCATTTGCTACATTGCAAAACGTGAGAATCATCAAGAATAAATGGCAACAAGAACAACTTAACATAGAACAAGAAGCGAAGAAAAATGATTAATCATATACTGCGAACAATTGTTTATTTTGTGTTTTTTGCTTTGCTGCAGGTCTTGGTTTTAAACAATATCCATTATTTGCGTTTGGCCACTCCGTTCTTGTATTTGTATTGCTTGATTAAACTACCCGTTGGTATATCGCGAAGCCAGATGCTTTTGCTCTCTTTTGCAATGGGAGGGGTAATCGATATGTTCTCCAATACACCCGGGCTACATACGGCGGCTTGTACGTTGGTGGGTTTCATACGCGAACCGATGATTCGCTTCTTGAAAGGAGACGATGTGGCCGTTGGAAATTTTCCTTCCTATGAATCGTTTGGCTATAAGGAGTTTATCCGCTATGTGGTTTTCTTTGTCGTCATTCATCATTTGTTCCTGTTTCTTATAGAAGCCCTTTCTTTTTTCGATCCTTTATTCTTGGCTTTGCGAATAGGGATGAGCATTATAACGACAGTTGTATTGATATTTATTGTGGAATTGTTCAATTTTGAATCGCAGAAAATTGGAGAGTAAGTTAGATCACAAGTACGAAGACCGTCATTATGTTATTATGGCGGCGGTGATAATGTTGGTTTTACTTTTTATTGTTCGGTTATTTTACCTTCAAATATTGGACAGTGACTACAAAGCCAAAGCCGACAGTAATGCATTCTTGAAAAGAACCATCTATCCCTCGCGTGGAATTTTGTATGATCGCAACGACAATTTGTTGGTATATAACCAGCCTGCTTACGATATCATGCTTATCATGCGTGAAATTCAGCCGTTTGACACATTGGATTTTTGCAACATTATCGGCATCAGCAAAGAACAATTTCAAAAACGTATTGCCGACATCAAAGACCGGCGTTTAAATCCCGGCTACTCTTCCTACACACCGCAACTATTTATGACGCAGCTTTCTGCGCAAGAGTGTGGTATTTTACAAGAGAAACTCTATAAATTCCCCGGTTTTTATGTGCAGAATCGAACCATTAGGGAATATGCTTATCCGAATGCCGCCCTATTATTGGGAAATGTCGGTGAGGTAAACAAACAAGATATTGAACGAGATAGTTACTATACTA
>CAVJQR010000220.1:0-4342 GCA_963651605.1 Agathobaculum sp. | reverse complement strand
GGAGTACAGAAGTCTGCAATTCACCGAGAAATATTTGGAAAAATGCGACTTCCAAGGGAATGCCGTGGTGAACTATACGGAGTTGGAAGTGCCTTATACACGCATCATCGAACATAAATATTTCGACTACAGGAACCAGCCCAATACAGTAATCACCTACGAGTATCCGCTAAGTTATGGGGAAGGTAGGGAACCCTACTACCCTATCAATGACACGGCCAACAGCCAAATATTCCTTCAATATAAGGAAATGGCACGACAAAAGTCCAATGTCCTTTTTGGGGGACGCCTCGCCCAATATACATATGCTGACATGGACGATACCATCGAAGCCGCACTTCAAATGGCTGATGCAGAACTTCTAAACTGACAAGCTGAAGGTTGAAGTCGTCTGTTACCCTTGTCTGTTTTATTGTTGGGTCCGATTATTTCACCTCAACGAATTTTGTCCGGTTCATCAATGGATGAATGAGTTGTATGGCTCCTTGATTGCATGCCATCACACAAGATCCACAGTAGTAACACTCGCCAGGATATAAAACTTCCGGATGATGCCCTTTCACTGTAGAGGGGACCATGATGTCCACCTGGCAGACACTCGCACAACGATTACAACCAATACATTTATTCTCGTCGAATCTCAACGGAGTGACACTGCACGAGATTTTTCTGCTTTCAAATTCCTTATACATATTTTGATGCCTCCTCTATGTAATCTTGATTGTGAGCTTCATAACCGGCCTTCACATCGCCATAATAATTCTTTGGAACTTTTCGTGATTTGATTTGTCCATCCTCTTGGTAAATTGTAATGAAACAATCTTCCTCATTAGCCTTGGAACTATCATTATCGCTCCGTTCGAAGCATAAGCTCTCCGAGTCAGCTTTGCGCAACAAGCAAGCATTGATTATCATCCGTGCCACATCAAGAATATCAAGGACTTCATGTGTGCGCATCAACTCGTGAGGATTCTTGCAACTCAACTGTGGTACGATGTCTTGTTCGTATGAGTTGAGCAGGTCCAAGCCTTGGGTAAGCAACATATCGTTCTTGACTCCTCCACAATAGTTCTGCATTGCCTTGCTTATTGCTTTGTTAAGTTCGCGCCAATCCATTCCATCCTCTACATACAATGGTGCGTACAAGCGCTTCTTCTCCTGCCGGATATCCTTCTCGTCAGGTTTGACAATATTGAGTCTGTCGGCTGCCTGTGCAGCTTTTCTGCCGGCATAATAGCCCGTGGATGCAGCAAAACCAGCACAATCTGCCGAGTAGATTTGGTCGCCGGCAGCAAAGATTCCCTCTATATTTGTCTGCAAGTTCCAATCATGAAACACCCCGCCCGGTGCCCCAAACAACTGGCGCTCCTGCGGCAGAAATGCAGCAGACTGCCATCCTGTTCCATACGACTGTAAGCGGTGGCGTACCGGGTCGAATCCTCTGTCGGATAGGCTTTTTAATACAGGAATCTTCGTTTTGCCTTCTTCTCCGACCATCATGCCCCATATAACTCTCCTTTCGGTATCGGGCATCTTGCTTAAATCCGCATAGAACGGCAATTGGTAGCCACGTTTTATCAGTTCGTCGAAATCCAACGTCTCCGGGCCGCGGTATTCGTACTTTGGATTGTCGATTATTCCACCTTTAAGAAAGAACTTCTGACCGTCCGCTGGATAGTAGCGTTCCTTCACAGTCTTGAGGATCTTGCCGTCACGGTCAACATACGGAATCTCCACTCCCCGGGCATCCACCATCGTAGCAGCGTACCATGTATTGTGGTTGTTGCCGGTACTATACGGAGGGAAGCTCCTACCCGCAGCCGAGAACTCTCCTTTTACCGACTTCTCCATCATCGTGAATTCCAAACCGACTCTGTATCCCATCGCATGACCTGAACCTATTGATTGGGTAGGACGGAACTCACAGAGTCCGACCTGATCGGAATCGAACAGCCATACTCGTGCCGGGCGTGACATACATAAGACGGTAGTTCGTGATGAGAACACAAGAAATTTACCCGTATGCACATTCATTCCCAATGCACCAATGCCTCTCTTATGCCCATCTTTCTTTTCTACCAATAGAGCAGTAGCTTCCGTACGATCGTATATCTTTACTCCTAGCCTAATAAGTTCACGCTTGAGTGCGGGCTTGAAAGTACTACCCCAAACTCTTATGGTAAAGCGGTTCTTGTAATCATAGGCAAACATCAGTTTGGTCTTCTCATCGCGAAAGTCAGCTCCTACGAATTCATCCTCGGTGTCACGTATTTTGCCTCCGAACGATTCCATATCGAGTAGCCGATGCCAACCCTCTTCGCATTCAATATAACGCGCAATACCGTTGGAATAACCGTTTTGTTCATCAATGACAGCATTGGCAATTTCCTCGGCAGTGACTCCAGAACAAGGATTGGTACAAGCTGATTCCCAGTGGTCAAATCCACTGCCGGCAGCGCCGCTACGCTCAGTAGCTCCTTTCTCTACGAGCACTACGCTCTTTCCTTGTCGTCGGGCAGCAATGGCAGCATAGCAGCCTGCCATTCCACCACCGAGTACCAACACATCGCATTCGACTCTTTCCTCCTTATCCATTTCATTCGGATAAGGCCATTTATCTGTTTCTACCATATTTTCTATCCAACAAACTGAATGTAACTAAAAACACTGCCGACACTAAATAAGCCAAAAGCAGTGACAAATCTATGTTCATCACCCCATGCAACGGGCCCGGGATACCAAAGAGAAAGGAAACGACCCCTATCAAGCCACCGGCAACAGCTGCCGAATAAGCTCCTCTGATGGTTGCCCCTTTCCATACGAGTCCACCCAATAGAGGTATCAACATACTGCCCATATAAGGGTAATTGAATATTATCATTGCATCAAGGATGTCCGTCATGTGGAAAGCAAACAACATTGCCACAAGACTTCCAACCAACACCGTGACCTGCGAAATCATCTTGGATTTCTTCAATTCATCCAAGTTGTTCACTTCCGGATGAAGGAACTTGTTGTAAAAATCTCTGGAGAATGAGGCCCCAAGTGAGAGAATTACTCCATTGGCACTCGACATGGCGGCTGCCAGAATAGAAGCAATAACAATGCCTGCCAAAACGGGAGGCAACACTGAAGTCGTGGCAACCGTGAATACACCATCTTCTACTCCCGGGAACAACACTTTTGAAGCTACTCCTATAGTAGAGCAGAACAAGCCGATGACGATAACCAATATGCCACCGATGATGCAACCCAAACTCGCCACCTTGGCATTTTTTGCCGACTGAATACGAGAATAAACGTCATAGGAGACAGAAATAGACAGCAAGAAAGGCACGACAAGATATATGAATTTGGAGAACATACCTTCCGGAATGAGAGAAGCATTAAATAAATCCGTCAGTTCTCCTCCCGCTGCAACATACTTTGAAAGTATTGCAAACAGCAGAATGGGAATTCCTATTATAATAATGGCAGTCTGCAACACGTTTGTCAGAACCACACCCCACATGCCACCAACGGCACAATAGACAAGAATGGCAATCGTGGTAAGCACAATAGCCCATTCATAAGGTACTCCGAAACCTGAAAGAATAGACCCGGCAGCTATCAGTTGCGCTATGTAGATTCCTAATAGACTCGGAATGTTACTTACCCAAGCCCATAGTCGTACGCCACGGCTTTCACCATAGCGATGGGCAAAATAATCGAGAGGAACATACCCCTCTTGATTGCGCAATTTTTTTGCCGTAACCAATCCCGCAATTATTAGTCCGCCCCCACAACCAAAAGCGTAATATACACCCGGCCACAAGCCGTCGGCATAACCGTTTGAGGTACTTCCCAATACAATTCCCACACCGATCTGCACGGCAGCAAGAGTTATTGCGGTCATTGTCAGGTTCAATTTCCTTCCTGCCACCAAATAGTCAGAAGTCTTTTTGTTCCTTTTTGCGGAGTAGAGGCCAATAACTATCATTGCCACGAAATAAATGACACAGACAATCAATATTGTAAAATTCTTATCCATTACCCAATAGGTCGCCGTTTCTGTTTTTGCAATTATTGTACAAAATTACAATAATTATCGACACATTCAGCCATTTGTTCTCAAAAAGAGTAGACGACTTGAAGTAACGTTACAACAATAACCTGCCGACAGTGAAGGCCCCTTAATTTGCATCAAGCAGCATTTCAAAAAAAGGTCGGGAGCTTTTTAGAAAAAACTCGGGTGTTTTTTTTAAATTGTTCGGGAGCTTTTTTTGAAAAGGTCCCGAACAATTTTTACAAACCTAATTCAACTTGAAAACGTAATTGCCAACGGTTATAGGTTGGATCCAAG
>CAVJQR010000219.1:0-4358 GCA_963651605.1 Agathobaculum sp. | reverse complement strand
CGATCAGCAGTGCAATGTTGAGGATGGTGACAATACCTCCTAAGCAGACGAGAATGATATTGGTCGAACGTGAATTGGCAAATTTCCCCATCACTTGCTTGCTTGATGTCAGATAAACTTGGGTGAAGATGGTGATCGGAAGCTGAATGCTCAAACACATTTGCGAAAAAATCAGCCCTTTGAACGGATCACCGATCAGAAAAATCAGAAGAAGTGCCGGTAAAAATGAGAGAACAATCCCTATTTTCGAGTGAATGTCTTTATGATGGTACGCCTCACCGAAGATGCCTGCGAAAATAGAGGCACCTGCTATGCCCGAAGTGATCGTAGACGAGACACCGGCCAGCAATAACGCCGCGGCAAAGATGGCACCGGCATTGTTGCCTACCAGCGGAACGAGCAGTTGCTGTGCCTGATCCAATTCCTCGACATGGACATTCTCCTTGAAAAAGGTGGAGGCTGCCAGAATGATCATGGCGGAATTGATGGCCCAACCGATGCCCATGGAGAGAATAGTGTCGTAAAACTCATATTTCAATTGCTTCTGAATCACCTTCTCATCCTCCAGATTCCATTTCCGACTTTGGATCACTTCCGAGTGAAGAAAGAGGTTGTGCGGCATGACGACAGCACCCAATACGCTCATGATGATCAGCATCGAATTGTCTGGAAACGATGGTTTTACCCACCCCGTTATGGCTTCTGTCCAATTGACGTCCACCAGCATCAGCTCATATAGGAAAGAGAGTCCGATGATGGAGACGAACATGATGATCCATCGCTCGATTTTGCTGTAGGTGTTGCTCAAGACCATAAGGAAACAGGCCAGTGTGACAATGACAGCCCCTATTTGAATCGGTATGCTGAAGAGCATGCGCAAGGCAATTGCCCCGCCCAATATCTCGGCCAAGGAGGTGGATATACTTGCAAGCATGGCCGATATCAAAATCGGGCGACTGAGCTTTTTGGGCAAGTATTGGGTAGTGGCTTCCGAAAGACAAAGGCCGGTCACGATCCCAAGATGGGCCACATTGTGCTGAATGATGATCAGCATGATAGACGAGAAAGTAACGATCCACAGTAAGGCATAGCCGAATTCGGAGCCGGCGGCAATATTGGTGGCCCAATTACCCGGGTCGATGAATCCGACAGTTACCAACAGGCCGGGGCCGATGTATTTCAACAAATCCAGCGCACCTGCACGCGGATGGTGATTCTTTGCTAAACTTTTCAGTTTTCTTTTAGCGAAATTCAAAAAAATATTCATAGTGTTACATTATAATAGGTACATCATATGGTAACACATCATCGGATGAAAAGGTTCATATTTTATGCATGAAATGTGAGAATAAAGGTAGTGAATGGGGTAGAAGATGGCTTTTTGAGCGTCAGACTGCCGCCGGATACCCGCATGATTTGCCGAGAGATGGAGAGGCCGATGCCGCTTCCATTTTCTTTGGTCGTAAAGAAAGGGATGAAGATATGCGCTGCTTCTTCGTCGCTGATCCGTGGCCCGTTGTTGCTGATCTCTATCGTGACGTTCTCTTCCTCGTCGCAATGGGCCTTGACCTTGATCCATCCGTCCTTTTGGTTGGGACCTATGGCTTGAATGGCATTCTTCAACAGGTTCAATACCACTTGCGAGATGAGATTTTCATCGGCATATAGGATCAGATCGTCGGGTGTGATCTCGGTTAGAAATTGGATATTTGTCGTAGACGATTGGTGTTGAGCCAATTGTATCATGCGCTCCATGAACTTTTCGACATAGAACAAGGAGGGCTGCGGTGTCGGCACATGGGTGAATCTTCGGTAGGAATTGACAAATGATAGGAGTCCTTTCCCCGTACTGCTGATCACTTCCAACCCGTTTCGAACGTCGGTCGTCATCTCTTCGTCGATGGATAACAACGTGTCACTCAGAGAAGTAATCGGAGTGACGGCATTCATGATTTCATGCGTCAGCACTCTTGTCAATCTTATCCACGAGTCTATTTCTTGACTTTCCATTTCATTGTGGATATCACTCAGCACGATGATACGGACATGCTTTTCTTTCAGTTGCATTTCCGAAGTGTGCAGTGACAGATTGACTGTCCCACGCTCGTTCGAGAGCGATATTTGCTGCTTTTCTCCCACCTTGATATGTCCGATGGTGTCGGCCAGCTTCGCATCGATTGGAATCAGTTGCTTGACATGGGTGAAGCGAGCCAATCCTAACAGGCGCAAGGCTTCTTTGTTGCATTGGTAGATGTAGCCGTCGTCGTCCACTACGACGATGCCCGTCTTCACCGAGTTCATGATCAATTCGTAGTATTTCTCCCGTTGTGCTGCCTCGGCTTTGGCTTGAAAAAGGATCTGTGTGGTGCGATTTAGGGCATCACTTACCAAAACATCCTCTTCGCTATGGCCTTTGGTGGCATATTTGAAATTATAATCGTTGTTGTTGATGGCATCAAACATGAAGGCTACCTTCTTCGAGTTCTGAAGAAAGAGATTCCGAATGTGGTATAACGTCAAGCTCAATGCTACGATCGTTATGGGCAATACGGACCATAGACGGTTGAATATCAACCATGTTGCTAATCCGCTCAAGAGCATTGTCAGCATTGTGAGCAGCGTCAAGCTATGTAATGGTCGTTTTTTATAGGCCATACCGCTTCAGTTTGTTGTATAGGGTTTGTCGTGAGATCCCCAACTGATTGGCCACCAGCGACAGATTGCCGCCATTCTTCTCTATGGCACTCTTGATCATGGCATATTCCATCTCCTCCAAAGTTTGGATTTTTTCCGGTTGGTTGCTCGACTGTTCTTGCTTTGTCGGCTTCGAAAACTCGAAATGGATTGTACCCAATGTGGGCTCGTCGCAGATGATAACGGCTTTTTCTATCGTGTGTTCCAGCTCACGTATGTTGCCAGTCCACAACTGTTCTTGCAATTTTTGCTGAATCTCCTTGTCGAGCGTCACGATCGGTTTGTTGTAAAGTGTGCAATATTTCTCGATAAAGATTTCGGCTAATGGAACGATATCCTCCTTCCGTTCACGCAATGAAGGGATCTTTACATGGATCGTATTGAGGCGGTAGAGCAAATCCTCGCGAAACTCTTCACGGCCTACCATCGCATCCAAGTCGCGGTTGGTGGCGGAAATCAAGCGGATGTCTACAGGGATCGGCGTGTTGCTGCCCACTCTGACGATGCTTCTACGCTGCAATGCCGTCAGTAGTTTGGCTTGCAGGTGGTAGGACAAGTTGCCGATTTCGTCCAAAAACAGGGTGCCCTTGTCGGCCGCTTCGAATTTACCTGCCCTATCGGTGCGGGCATCCGTGAAGGCTCCTTTGACATAGCCGAACAATTCGCTTTCGAACAAAGTATCGGTGATGGCCCCCATATCGACCGGCACCATCGGCCCTTTCTTTCGTTTGGACAGTAGATGGATCTCTCGCGCCAGCATCTCTTTGCCTGTTCCGTTCTCGCCTGTGATCAAAATATTGGCATCCGTCTGCGCCACCTTCTCGATGAGGCTTCGCAATTGTTTCATGGCTGTGCTTTCGCCCCAGTACATTCCACTTTCACTTTTGGGTGAAAACTCCTTCTTTGTTTTGCCTTGCAGGGCGAGCTTTTGCTGATAGGCCGCCGTCAAGGTGTCGATCAATTTTTTGTTGTCGTAAGGTTTGACAATAAAATTATTGGCGCCTTGCTTCATTCCTTTGACAGCTAACTCAATATCTGCGTAGGCAGTAAACAAAACCACCTGGATGGAAGAGTGGTGTTGCTTGATTTGTTCCAGCCAATACAACCCTTCATTGCCGCTGTTGATACCCGCTTTGAAGTTCATGTCCAGCAACACGACATCGACATCATGGTCGTTGAGCGTCTGCAACAGCGAGTTGGGATTGCTCAACACCAACACGTTTCCAAAGCTGGTGCGAAGCAACAGTTGGGCTGCTGCCAATATGGCTTTGTTGTCGTCTACAACCAATATCGTTCCTTCCTTTTCCATACTGCGTATCTTGATACATAAATCATACGAAGATAGCAATATCCTTGCACTTTTGCAAATGTCGAAATGAAAATCGGCTGCCTATCTCTCTTTAAGAATTTCCTTTCCTTTTATCTGATATGTTTGAAGGAAAAGGTGAATATTCCTAAATGATTCTCCTTTTCATTCGGGTTGACAAATTCCATTTGGTATTGCGTGAAATCAATTTTTTCCAAGGCAACCACCAAATCAGCCAGCTGTTTCTCCAATTTCGGATACGTCTGAAGTGCCTTTTGAGGAGCTCTGAAAAAATAATGTTGGCACGTTCCGTTAGGAAATACGTAAATAGACCAATTGATGCCCTTCAGTACTTCAT
>CAVJQR010000218.1:0-4376 GCA_963651605.1 Agathobaculum sp. | reverse complement strand
GGCGTATACACGCTTTCCAGGCGTGCCTCTTCAACCACTCGAGCATCTCTCCAATTAAAGCCTTCTTTCTCAAAACGGCTGCAAAATACGAAAAATTTCCCAATTGCAAACGTTTCAGTGCACAAATCTATACTTTTTGATTGACATATGCACCAAATCTGAGAAAGATTTTTTTGCGTTAATCAAAATTATACAACTATAATGATTTGTTTACACTTTTAAACACGGAAAGCGTATTCTTTCTTGCTTCTGAAACAACTGCATCCAATGATATTTGGTAAATTTGTGCTAATTTTTCCGCTGTTTTCCAAATGTAGAGGGGTTCGTTTCGTTTTCCTCGATAGGGCACCGGGGCCAAATAAGGAGCATCCGTTTCCAACACAATTTGTTTCATGGAGGTCTGTTGAAGGATCTCACCTAATTTCGAATTCTTGAAAGTTACGACACCATTGATGCCGATCTTAAAATTCGAAAGCTTTTTCACCTCTTCCAATTCCTCTGCTGTTCCTGCGAAGCTATGGAATACCCCATAGAGTTTATCAGGCCCTACTTTATAGATGCTCTCGAGTACCTCGGGATAGGCATCACGAGTATGGATGGCAACGGGGAGATCCAAATCAATGCTCCATTGCAATTGCTCTTCGAACACCTCGATTTGTTGCCGGCGGTAAGTCTTGTCCCAAAACAAGTCGACACCAATCTCTCCTATAGCACAGTAGGAGCGCTTCCCTAACCAGGCTTCGATTGTTTTCAAGGCCTCCGTATAATGTTCCGTCACACTTGTCGGATGGAATCCCATCATCGGATAGGCGAAATTGGGATAGCGGTCGCACAACGCATGCATTCTGTCGATTGTTTCCAAATCCACATTCGGCAAGAGTAATGTGTCGATGCCCGACTCTTGTGCTTGACGAATCAATTCGTCTTGCTCAGGGTCGAACTCTTCCAAATAGATGTGATCGTGTGTATCAATCAGCTTCATATCACGATTTTCTATGCATCAGTTTTCGGCTTACCTCTTTCAAGGCCGCCAATTTTTCTTTCTCTACGCTCAATGCTTCCAAATGCAACATTGCTTCATCGAAATAGGTTTCGATTTTTTCTTCCGAGAGCTCTTTCAGTTTCAGTTCATCGTAGATACGAGTCACAGCAGCAATCTTCTCTGCCGGATTGATGTCGCTTGCTCCTATCCATCGATTTAGTGTGTCCAACTGCGAAGAGTTTGCACGGCGGAAGGCATTGATCAGCAAGAATGTTTTCTTGTCGCAGAGGATGTCACCACCAATATTCTTTCCGAAGGTTGCCGTATCGCCATACACATCCAATAGATCGTCTTGCAGTTGGAAGGCCAATCCCAAGGCAATACCGAACTGGTAAAGATGATCGGCATCAGCAGCAGGTGCATCTGCCAAGATAGCACCCATCTTCAAGGCTCCGGCCAATAGGACGGCAGTCTTCAATCGGATCATCTCGATATATTCTTCTTCGGTGACATCGTTGCGCGTTTCAAACTCCATGTCGTATTGCTGTCCACCGCACACTTCGACGGCTGTTTTTGAAAACAGATCCAATACCGGCTTCAGGTGCCGGGCATCGGCTTTTGCCACCAACTGATATGCGGCGATTAACATCGCATCGCCCGACAAAATCGCCGTGTTGGCATTCCATTGTTTGTGTACTGTCGGCATACCTCTGCGCTTGTCGGCCGCATCCATCAGGTCGTCGTGCAGAAGGGTGAAGTTATGAAACACTTCTATGCCCATGGCCACATCCATTATTTCAGAAAAGTTCTCCTTATATATATTGTATGCCATCAGCAGTAAGGTTGGGCGAAGGCGCTTGCCTCCGAGCGAAAGCGTATAGGTGACCGGCTCGAACAAACTTTTAGGAGAAGCGTCAAACTTCAATTGTCGAATGGATTGATCAACCATTTGAAGAATTGCATCAAAAGCTACCATAGAATAAAGTTTAAATCAATGACTGTTTTTAATCCATACATGTGTCAAGAAAACAGAAAAGGCTGCGGACAAAAGCGCAGCCTTTTACTATGTTTGGTTATAAGATTATTGCAAGCGGAACTGTACCGGCAAGATAAATCTTACACGTACTGGTTTACCACGTTGCTCACCCGGTTTCCATTTCGGCATTTCGCTGATCACGCGAACGGCTTCTTTGTCCAATGATGGGTCAACACCACGCATTACTTGGATATCAACGATTGAACCGTCTCGGTTTACAACGAAAGAACAAACTACACGACCTTGGATACCGTTTTCCTGAGCGATAACCGGATACTTGATTGCTTTGCTCAAATACTTGAACAATTCAGCAGTACCACCAGGGTATTCAGGCTGTTTTTCTACAACGGTAAAGATCTGCTGAGCTGCTTCTTCCTCTTCTTCTTCCTGAACGGCAGCAGGAGCAACGTATGTCTGAGTCTGAGCCTCAGCTGCGTTATCCTCTGATGATACGATATCTTGCTGATCCAACTCGATGTCATCATCAACGACATTCAAGATATCCGTTACAACCGGTGCTGCTGGAGGAGGAGGAGGGGGAGGTGTGTTCTCCTGTCTTGTAATTTCTACTTCCTCTTCAGCAATGATGTCCTGCACACCTTCGTCTGCAGAAACGACCTTAACGTCACGCTCGCTCCATTCAAATCCTACGAAAAGAACAGCTAAGCCAACCACGAAGCCCATCAAAAGGCCCAGTCCTTTGGTACGTTCAAGGTCCGCCTTGGGTGATTTCTTAACTTCCATAAATTATTTTATTTAGTTTATAGTAAAATGTACTTTTCTATCGGGGCAAATTTACTAATAATTTTGAATGATACAATAGCTACCCCTTGAAATTTTCAAAATAATTCTTATTTTTGTCGCAAAACAAAGAAAGAGAGCAATGATTAGAATGATGTTATTAAGTATCGCCATTTTAATGGAGGGGTTCGTGGTGGAGGCACAGAACTCTCTCCGATTCGTCATGGATCATAAAGGCAAGTTATTTGCCATTCCTATCGACAAGAAATATGAGTTGAACATTCCGGCAACTGCAACTAAGAGCTACATTCCTCTGAGTCAACAAAGCCAAATGTTGCAGGCCCGCTATATGGAGACCTACAAGACGTGGACGGAGCAGATAGTTAGTGATCCTCATTCCGTCTCGTTATTGGAGCCACCTGAAGCCGATCGCCCCATCAACATGCTTTCCTTGTCGGATGCTTACCGCCCATTCTTCAATCCTTACACCCCAATGTTGAGAAGAGGGAACCCGATGGCACTCGACTATAATGAGATGTTCATCTTTCCAACGGCCGATAATACAGCCGTTTGGGCGCATGGCATACAAGAAACTTGGCCGGGTTTGGGCGGAATGAATATCGTCGAGACGGGTGCAACGCAAAGAATAGGGAATGTAATGATCTCGGTCAGTGGCTTCGGCGGCCGGTTTTATACGCCATACTCTCCATCTCCTGCGCTGATGGGAGGTTTGAACATTGTGTCTCATTACCAGATAAACGATTGGATGGCACTCAAGGCGTGGGGATCCTATGCCTTTTATGGCAAGCATGGGGCTGATCCATTCATGAATATCAATCCGTTATTGAACCGTACGCAAGTGGGTGGCGCTATGGAGTTCAAGTTAGGAGACAAAGCGGGTATAGGTGTTGGGGTAAATTTCGAATACAACCACCTCAAGCGGAGAATGGAAAGAGAGTATCTTATCTATCCGGTCGGATTTGGAAAGAAATGGAGTAACATTACTTTGTTTTAATAAACAACAAGGGGATGCACCATGTCGGCACATCCCCTTATTGGATTGATTCCTATTGAAATCAGAATTGTTCGATATTCAATTCTTCTGCCAACATTTCAGGAATTGCTTCAGCAAATGCTTTGAAATGATCTGAATTGGCATGTGCATCGAATGCAGCATCATCTTTATACTCTTCATAGAATATGAAGAGAGTAGAATCGAACGGCGACTGATACAAGTTGTAGCTTACATTGCCCGGCTCTTGACGAGTAGCCTCTACCAATTTCCCGGCCACTTCGGTGAATGCAGCTTGCTGACCGTCTTTGACAACAACGCGGCAAACGATTGTTTTCTTCTCCTTCTTTGGAGCCGGAGCCTCTTCTTTTACTTCAGAAGTCTCCTCTTTGGGCTGTGCATTGCCATTGCATGAAGTCATACAGATAACGGCTGCCCCCAAAGCCATAAACGAAAAAATGATCTTTTTCATGATTTGTTAGTATTTAGAAACCTAAAACATTTATTTTTCGCAAATATACAACAATATGTTCATAATCGAACTTATTTGCTTGATATTTTCTTTTTTGCATCATTCGATGTGGAACAGTTGAAAAAAACATAGG
>CAVJQR010000217.1:0-4525 GCA_963651605.1 Agathobaculum sp. | reverse complement strand
AGGCGCTTTTCCGAAGCTCGGATTGAACAAAAAAAACGAGGCGGGACTCCTACTCTATTGTTCGTAAAAAAAGTCTTGAGTTTCGAAAAGAGAAGCGGCAGCTGTGGCCTTGATCTTGCCAAAAGAGCGAGGAGAGAAAATTCAAAACAACTTTTTATAGTAAATATATTATAGTACCTTTGCATCGTCCAAAAGAATGGACCGGCGCAAAGGGCCCCGCTGCAGATCGTTTTCGTGGCAAAAAACGGCCCGGTGCCCCATCTGACGATTAATAAAACAACAATATAAGAAAGAATTAATGAAGAACATCCGAAATTTTTGCATTATAGCTCATATCGACCATGGGAAGAGTACCCTGGCCGACCGTTTGCTCGAATTTACGAAAACCGTTGAGGGGCGCGACATGCAAGCACAGGTTCTTGACGATATGGACCTCGAGCGTGAACGCGGCATCACCATCAAGAGCCATGCAATTCAGATGAATTATTCGTATAAAGGCGAGGAGTACATCCTCAACCTGATTGATACTCCGGGGCACGTTGACTTCTCGTATGAAGTATCCCGTTCGATTGCCGCGTGCGAAGGTGCCTTACTGATTGTCGATGCCTCGCAAGGCGTTCAGGCACAAACGATTTCAAATCTTTATATGGCTATCGAAAATGATTTGGAGATTATTCCTGTACTGAACAAGATCGACCTGCCGAGTGCCATGCCGGAGCAGGTGGAAGATGAGATCATCGAACTGTTGGGTTGCGACCGTAGCGAGATTTTGCGCGCCAGCGGCAAGACGGGCGAAGGTGTCGAGGGGTTATTGAATGCCATCGTCGAGAAGATTCCTGCCCCACAAGGCGATCAAGATGCCCCACTGCAGTGTCTGATCTTCGACTCTATCTTCAACTCGTTCCGTGGTATCATCGCCTATTTCAAGGTCGAGAACGGTGTAATCCACAAAGGCGACCGCGTCAAATTCATTGCCACAGGCAAAGAGTATGATGCCGATGAGGTGGGTGTGCTGAAACTCGACATGTCGCCGCGCGATGAGGTGCGGACGGGCGACGTAGGATACATCATATCCGGCATCAAGACTTCGCGCGAAGTACGGGTAGGCGATACCATCACCCATGTGGCACGTCCTGCGACGGAAGCGATTGCCGGCTTCGAAGAGGTGAAACCGATGGTATTCGCCGGTGTCTATCCTATCGAGACGGAAGATTTTGAGAACCTCCGCGCTTCGTTGGAGAAGCTACAATTGAACGATGCTTCCCTGACCTTCCAACCGGAAAGCTCGGCCGCGTTGGGCTTCGGCTTCCGTTGCGGATTCTTGGGGTTGCTCCATATGGAGATCGTACAAGAGCGCTTGGACCGCGAATTCAATATGAATGTCATCACGACCGTGCCGAACGTTTCTTATCTGGTATACGACAAGAAAGGCAATTGCAAGGAGGTGCATAACCCAAGCGGCTTGCCCGATCCGACGTTGATCGACCATATCGAAGAGCCTTATATCCGGGCATCCGTCATCACGAACACCACTTATATCGGTCCGATCATGACCCTCTGTTTGGGTAAACGTGGTATATTGGTAAAACAAAACTATATTTCGGGCGACCGCGTGGAGATCTTCTACGACTTGCCATTAGGCGAAATCGTGATTGACTTCTACGACAAACTGAAAAGTATCTCGAAAGGATATGCCTCTTTCGACTATCATTTGAACGACTACCGACCAAGCAAGTTGGTAAAATTGGATATTTTGCTGAACGGCGAGCCGGTCGATGCCCTCTCAACACTGACACATGTCGACAACAGTGTGGCATTTGGCCGACGAATGTGCGAAAAGCTGAAAGAGCTGATCCCACGCCAGCAGTTTGAGATCGCCATCCAAGCCGCTATCGGTGCGAAGATTATCGCCCGCGAGACGATCAAAGCAGTACGTAAAGATGTGACAGCCAAATGTTATGGTGGTGATGTCTCGCGTAAACGCAAGTTGTTGGAAAAACAAAAGGAGGGAAAGAAACGCATGAAACAGATCGGAACGGTCGAAGTGCCACAGAAGGCTTTCCTTGCCGTATTGAAGCTTGACTGATTTTTCTACGACACATAAAAGAAAGGTGTCGGAGATCTGACCTTCGACACCTTCCCTTTTTATATGAGATTGTTGCTTGTCATGTATTCAAACGATCGACACTCTTCACGCCTTTGACGGTGTTGATTTTCTTCGTCAGTTGGTTCAACGTGGCTGTATCCTTTACCATTACGGCAAACGTTCCCTGAAAGAGGCCATCCACAGAATTGATGTTCAGCGAACGAAGTGAAACACCCGCTTCCTTTCCAATGACGGAAGTAATGTTGGTTACAATCGCAATATCGTCGCGCCCCACGACACGAAGTGTCACGACATAGCCATTGTCGCCCTTTCCACTCCACTTGGCGCGGATGATACGATAGCCGAACCGGCTGAACATCTCCTGAGCATTGGGGCAATCCATGCGGTGGATCTTGATGCCTTGTGTCGATACAAATCCAAAAACATCATCACCATAGATCGGATTACAGCACTTAGCCAACTTGTATTCAATGCCGGTCAGATTCTTGTCGATGACCAATACATCCTTATTGGTGGCTGTCTCTTCTGTGGATGTGGGCGATACGAACTCTTCAGCACTGCGCTGTATGACATGTTCGGTTTGCTCTGTCTCCTTTTTCCATTGCTCAACATATTCATCGATTACGCAGTTCGTGTCCAAACGCTCCTCACCAATGTCAAGGAAGAAGTCGGTGACTGTCTTGTACCCTTTCTTCTTGATATAGCGCATAAGCGTGGGTTCGTCCATCTCAATCTTACGGTTCTTCATACGACGAAGCAACATCTCACGAGCCATGTTGGCCGTTTTGGCAGTCTCTTCACGAAGAGCTTGCTTGATACGGGCCTTCGCTTTCGACGTAGCAACGAAGTTCAGCCAGTCTCGTTTGGGAGATTGCGAAGGAGCAGTGATGACCGACACTGAATCACCATTGTTCAATACATATTTAATAGGGACATTCTTGTCATTAACCTTGGCCGACACACATTTGCATCCCAACTTCGTATGGATAGCAAAGGCGAAATCCAATACGGTAGCACCCTTGGGTAATTTGATCAGCTCGCCCGTCGGAGTGAATACGTATATTTCATCTTTGTAAAGATCCATGCGGAAGTTTTTCATCAAATCCATCGGATTGGTCTCCTGCGATTCCAAAGCTGCACGGACCGTATTCATGAATTCGTCCAATCCTTTCTCGGCTTTCACTCCTTTATACCGCCAATGGGCAGCCAGACCGCGCTCGGCAATCTCGTCCATTCGCTTCGTTCTGATCTGCACCTCTACCCATTTGTTTTCAGGACCCATCACTGTGATGTGCAAACTCTCGTAACCATTCGATTTTGGAATCGAGATCCAATCTTTCAACCGTTTGGGGTTGGGCTGATACATGTCGGTTACAATGGAATAAACTTGCCAACAATCGGAGCGTTCCTTCTCCAATGGTGTGTCCAAAACCACGCGGATAGCAAACAAATCGTAAATGTTTTCGAAGCTGACCTGCTGCTTCTTCAACTTATTGTTGATGGAATAGATGGATTTAGTACGGCCCTTGATCTCAAAATGGAAGCCCGCTTGCTCAAGCTTCTCCTTTATCGGGGCAATGAACCTCGCGATATAGGCATCACGTGAACGTTTCGTCTCATTCAGCTTCTGCTTGATAAAATCGAACTGCTTCCGATCAAGATATTTCAATGACAAGTCTTCCAGCTCGCCTTTTATCTTGTATAAGCCAAGACGATGGGCCAATGGCGCATAAAGATAGGACGCTTCGGTAGCAAGACGGATACGGTCGTCTTCCGTCAACTTCTTTCCTAACCGCATCATGCAGAGGCGGTCAGCAATCATGATCAAGATAACGCGTACATCTTCGGCAAACGAGAATAACAGATGGTGAAAATTTTCCGAGTTGACCGCCGTGTTGCGGGCATAAAGATCAGATGTTTTGAGCAGACGCCGGATCATTGTGGCCACCTCTTCACCAAACAATTCGCGAACCTTCTCCTCTGTTACAATTTTCTTGTAGACCGGACGATAGAGCAGCAAGGCAATAGCAGAAGTTCGGCGCAGACCGATCTCCACGGTGGCAATCAAGACGGTGTCAATATTCCTAAGCAATCCGTTGATTCCGTTTTTATCTCGTCCGTAACACTCTTGTGCTACGACATCTTTCATCAATGTTTTTATCTTTGGCAGATCTTCTTTTTCTAAGCAAGCATACAGATGATGTAGTAAGACCCTGTATTTCGAAAAGAATTCTCTCTTTTCCTCTTCGGTAAAAAATGGTTGCACTGTTTCCATAAGCTTTCTTCTTTAAATGCCCTAAATGGGGAAACTTTTTGATAATTCACGGGTAAAAGTATCTTTTATTTTTAATTATAGCAATTTTATTTGCAGTAATTTTATACATTTGTGAATTACAAACAAAATACAAACACTAAACG
>CAVJQR010000216.1:0-4562 GCA_963651605.1 Agathobaculum sp. | reverse complement strand
GTTGTTTCTACTCTCGTCTATATTCTGTAATTTTGCCGTCAAATATCATTCTATTAAACAAAAAACAAGAATTAATTATGAGCGACAAAATGACTGCAGTCAGCATGCCTTGGGAAGAACGCCCGGAAGGCTGCACAGATGTAATGTGGCGTTATTCGAAGAATCCGGTAATTGGCCGTTATCACATTCCAAGCTCCAACAGTATTTTCAACAGTGCTGTGGTGCCTTTCAAAGATGGTTTCGCCGGCGTCTTCCGCTGCGACAACAAAGCAGTTCAAATGAATATTTTCGTTGGATTCAGTAAGGACGGTATCAATTGGGATATCCAGCACACACCGATCCAATTCAAAGCCGGCAACACCGAGATGATCGAGTCGGAATACAAATATGACCCACGTGTGGCTTGGATCGACGACCGCTATTGGATCACTTGGTGCAACGGCTATAACGGCCCGACCATCGGCATCGCCTATACATTCGATTTCGTCGATTTCTTCCAATGTGAGAACGCCTTCTTGCCTTTCAACCGAAATGGCGTATTGTTCCCGCAGAAGATCAACGGCAAATACGCCATGTTGAGCCGCCCGAGCGACAACGGTCACACTCCTTTCGGCGATATCTATATCAGCTATAGCCCGGATATGAAATATTGGGGCGAACACCGTTGCGTGATGAAGGTGACTCCGTTCCCTGAAAGCGCATGGCAATGCACCAAGATCGGCGCAGGTTCTGTTCCGTTCTTGACCGAGGCCGGCTGGTTGATGTTTTACCACGGTGTTATTACCACTTGCAACGGCTTCCGCTACTCGATGGGTGCTGTGATCCTCGACAAGGATAATCCTGAGAAAGTATTGTACCGCACACGCGACTACATCTTGGCTCCGGCTGCTCCTTACGAGTTGCAAGGCGATGTACCTAACGTGGTATTCCCTTGTGCAGCATTGCAAGATGGCAAACGTGTAGCAGTTTATTATGGTGCGGCGGATACTGTTGTCGGCATGGCATTCGGCTATATTGACGAGATCATCGACTTCGTCAAGACACATTCTATGTAATTGTATAGACAATAGATAATAGAATAACCATCCGCCACCTATTCCTTTGTCCGTCCGACAAGGGTAGATGGCGGATTTTTCATAAGTCATTTTAACTAAAGCGATTAGACAATGAAACGATTATTATTAGCAGCCGGCGTGGCCGTCGTCATGAGTGCCTGCCAATCCGGCCAAAAACCATCGGGAGAAACCGCAGGAGATAACCCATTCTTCAGCGAATATACCACACCATTTGGAGTACCACCGTTCGACAAGATCAAGGTAGAGCACTACAAACCGGCCTTCACCAAAGCCTTGGAAGAGCACGATCAAGAGATCAAGACGATTGTTGAAAACAGCGATGCGCCCACGTTCGAGAATACGATTCTGGCCTTCGACAACAGCGGCGAGCTGCTGACCAAAGTAATGCTGGCATTCAGCAGCGAGTCGAGCATCAATGCCACGGACGAACTTCAGGCCCTTGAGCAAGAAATCTACCCTATTCTTTCGAAACACAGTGACGACATTCGTCTGAATGCCGACCTTTTTGCCAAGATCAAGGCCGTATACGACCAGCGCGATTCGTTGGGATTAGACAAGGAACAAGCCAAGCTGTTGGAGAAAACATATAAAAGCTTCGCCCGCCAAGGTGCCAACCTTCCGAAAGAAGCGCAGGAGAAGCTACGTGTGCTGAATGAGAACATCTCGACATTGGAGCTCACCTTCAACCAAAATCTCTTGAAAGAGACGAATGCTTTCCACATGGTGGTCGACAAGAAAGAGGATTTGGCCGGACTTTCAGAGAGCTTGATTGCAGCCGCAGCTGCCCAAGCGGAAGCCGACAGTCTGCCGGGCAAGTGGGTGTTCACCCTCCACAACCCGAGCATCATGCCGTTCTTGCAATATGCCGATAACCGAGAGCTGCGCGAAAAGCACTTCACGGCCTATCTGATGCGTGGCAATAACAACAATGAAAATGACAACAAAGAGATCGTAAAACGCCTTGTTACCGCTCGTTTGGAGAAAGCAAAACTATTGGGTTACGACGACTTTGCCAATTATCAGTTGGCTGAAAACATGGCCAAAAACGAAGACAACGCTTACAAACTGATGAACGAAGTATGGAAACCGGCTTTGCAAAAAGCCAAAGAAGAGCTGGCCGATATCCAAGCTGAAGTTCAAAAAGAGGGAGGCAACTTCGAAGTGGCAAGCTGGGACTGGCGTTATTATGCCGAAAAAGCGAAGCAAGCCAAGTTCGAACTAAACGAGAATGAGATCCGCCCCTACCTCGAACTGAGCCATGTTCGCGACGGAGCTTTCTTTGTTGCCAACAAGCTGTATGGCGTCACCTTCACGCAATTGGACAATATCCCATTGCCCGATCCCGATGCTCAAGCCTTCGAATGTAAAGACAAGGACGGAAGCCATCTCGGTATCCTCTACATGGATTTCTTCACCCGGCCCGGCAAAGCCGGCGGCGCTTGGTGTGGAAGCTACCGCTCGGAGTCGTACGATGCTCAAGGAAACCGTATTGCGCCAATCGTAACTACCGTATTTAACTTCAGTAAGCCAGTTGATGGACAACCCGCCTTGCTCAATGCCGACGAGTCAGAAACGATCTTCCACGAGTTTGGTCATGCGCTCAATGCCCTGTTCGCCAACGTTCATTACAAAGGTGTGGGCGATGTTCCTATCGACTTCGTCGAACTCCCGTCGCAAGTAATGGAGCACTGGGTGTTTGAGCCGGAAGTATTGAAGGCATACGCCAAACATTATCAGACAGGCGAGGTGATGCCTCAGGCATTGGTCGACAAGATCGTGAAAAGCGGCAAGTACGGACAAGGATTCGCCACGACTGAGTTTTTGGCAGCCGCCCTACTGGATATGCGCTATCACTCGCTCAAAGAGATCCCGGCCAACTTCAGCACGGAGACCTTTGAAAAGCAGGTATTGAACGATGAATATGGACTGATCTCTCAGATTCCTCCTCGTTATCGCTCGACCTACTTCTCGCATACAATGGGCGGTGGCTATTCAGCCGGTTATTACAGCTATGTATGGGCCGAGGTATTGGATGCCGATGCCTTCGAAGCCTTCAAAGAAACAGGCGATATCTTCAACCAAGAGGTAGCAGCCAAGTTCAGAAACTGTATCTTGTCTGCGGGCGGTGTGGCAGATGCCATGGAAATGTACAAGAATTTCCGCGGAAAAGAGCCCAACACGGATCCATTACTCAAAAACAGAGGACTGAAGTAAGTATGGAATTTGTCGAGATTATCAGCAAGCGGGTAACCGAATATTACATTGCCAACCCTCCCGCCATATCACAGATTCAGCACACGCAAACGGTCGCGGCTTATACACGACTGATTGCTGCCGCGGAAGGTATCGAAGGACATCAACTGGATCTGATGGAGGCGGCTGCCTGGTTGCATGATGTGGGTTGCCCCAATGCTCGCAAGAAATACGGCAATGCGCTGCCGGCGCATCAGCAAGACGAAGGACGTGCATTGGTACACGATTGGCTGAACGATGCCGACTACCTCACCGAAGAGGAAAAGCAATGGCTGGCAGATGTCGTCGGTACTCATCATCAACCCAAGAGCGCCTTGACGCTTCACTTTGAGCCACTTCTCGAAGCCGATGCTATTGTCAACCTGATCGAGGGCAACCATCGTCCGGAACAAGCACAAAGCATCTACAAGGGATGGTTTACTACCCACTACGGAAAGCAGTTATTCCAAAAACTGTTTTTGGATTAAGCAACAAAGAGCATGGTGAGACTATTTTTCATCATGCTCTTTTTGTATCATTTTGTCCCGCTTGTTTCACAGTCGAACCATCTAATAATCCACCTTTTCCACCCACCCATTTTAACACTTTTCTCACATAAAAAAGGAAAGGGTATACAATAATGAGAAACTTATTGCGTTTCTAATAGTGTAATAACTTAAAAAGCAATTGCCTATGAAGAAAACTTCTACTTCTTGTATTTCTCATCCAAACGCAGACGACTCGCAAAGCGTCTCATTTATAAAGGGCAGTTCGCCCAAACAACAAACGATCGATTTCTTGAAGCAATTCGCACGCTCGTATCATGCTGAACCGGCATTGAACTCCGACCTCTGCGGCTATTTCTTGAATTGATCAGCAAAAGACAAAAACATTACAAAAGCTCTGGAGAATTGCTTCTTCAGGGCTTTCATTATTCATGGGGAGCTTTTTGAAAAATCATCGGGTATTTTTCAGAAAAAGCTCGGGAGCTTTTTTTCATTTCATGGGAAGCTTTTTCTGCAGATTACGCATGCCTAAAAAACCGAGAAGTGATTCGTGTTTCAAAACGGATTGGGCGATATAAATTCCGTTCGGCAAGTTCGAAGTAAATACTCGAATAGACCCAAACAAAAAACGCCTCGTCTCTTGTTGAAACGAAGCGTCAATCATCTGTTTAATGTGGTGCCACCAGGAATCGAACCGGGGACACAAGGATTTTCAGTCCTTTGCTCTACCAACTGAGCTATGGCACCA
>CAVJQR010000215.1:0-4669 GCA_963651605.1 Agathobaculum sp. | reverse complement strand
GCCCCGTTTTCTTTCCATTCATCTGTGAGGAGAAGAAACAAGAAAATACAACACGCTGAAAATCAATCATATGAGATTCTTTAGAAAAACATCCGTGTTTTGGCAGAGAATCATCTATATTTTGGGACAAAATCATGCCGAACTTTTCGAAAAAAGCTCGGCATGATTTTTCAAAAAGGTGCCGATGATTTTTTCGGATCATGGGCATGATTTTTGGAAAGCATGAAAATCGGCGCAAAAAACCTTTGAGCAACGGATTTTATTTATATCTTTGCACGATAAATTCATATTGGATGAAAAAGATTGTATTTTTATGGATGATGAGTGCTACTATCTTGTTCTCTTCTTGCGGAGAGTACAACAAGATATTGAAAAGCACGGATTATGAGTTGAAGTATTCGTACGCAAAGAAATATTTCAATGCGCGCCAGTACTCTAAAGCGGCGACTCTCTTGGATGAATTGGTTACAATCTTTAAAGGTACGGCCTATGCCGAAGAATCGCTCTACCTGTTGGCGCAGAGCTATTATGGGCAGAAAGATTACCAATCGGCCTCGCAATATTTCGAAACCTACTACAAGACGTATCCGAAGGGCGAGTATACGGAACTGGCCCGTTACTATGCCGGCTACGGAATGTATCTCGATTCGCCCGATCCGCGCCTGGATCAGACAGAAACCTACAAGGCCATCGAACTGTTGCAGCTCTATTTGGACTACTACCCTCAGAGCGAACGCGCGACGGAAGCCCAGCGCATCATGTTCGAACTGCAGGAGAAGTTGGCGTTCAAAGAGCTGATGGCAACACGATTGTACTTCCATCTGGGCACGTACATGGGCAACAACTTCCTGTCGGCCGTCGTGACTGCCGAGAATGCGTTGAAGAATTACCCCTACTCGAAGTATCGCGAAGAGTTCATGTACTTGACGCTGCGCGCCAAATACGAGCTGGCCCTTGTCAGTGTCGACGAGAAATTGCAGGGACGTTACCGCGATGTGGTGGACGAGTATTACAATTATGCAAACGAATATCCGCAAGGGAAATATATGAAGGATGCCAACAAGTATTTCGAATATGCGAACAAGCGGATCAAAAATACGTTTTAAAAACTGAATTATTCAATATAAACAAAGTATGGATTACAGAAAAACAAATGCGCCGGCAAATACTATTACCCGCGACATGATGAAGCTTTGTGCAGACACGGGCAATGTATACGAAACGGTGACGATCATTGCAAAGCGTTCTAACCAGATTGCAGTAGAAATGAAACAGGATTTGGAAAAGAAGCTGCAAGAGTTTGCCTCTTATAACGATAATTTGGAAGAAGTATTCGAGAACAGAGAGCAGATAGAGATCTCTCGCTACTATGAGAAGTTGCCGAAACCAACTTTGATCGCAGCCAAAGAATACGAAGACGGCAAGGTATATTACAGAAATCCGGCCAAGGACAAGGATAATTTCTAAGGAAAAGAAAACAGCAAGGGCATCGGACCGTCGGGTTCGGGTATGCCCTTTTTTTATGGTTGATTTGCTAAATTTGAATCTATATGATCCAGAGAATACAGACTGTATATTTACTGATCATCGTTGTTTTGATGGCAACGATGATCTTCCTGCCGTTGGCCAATGTAGTGATCGACGGCGCATTTTGCAAGTTTGATGTGATGGGTGTCGCCTCTCCCGAGAAGGAGCTTCTCTACCCGACATGGGGACTGTTTGCCTTAGTGGCGGTCATTGCCCTGATGGCATTCATCACGATATTCCTATTCCGCAACCGCATTCTGCAGATTCGCTTCTGCATCTTCAACGCCATCCTGATGATCGGCTTCTATGCGTTGCTGGGTTATTATTATTGGAATGCCCAAAAGGTGGCCGGCGCCCACTTCGACCTGAACCTCAAGATTGCATTGACCTTCCCGGTCGTCAGCATCATTTTGGACTATCTCGCCATCCGCAACATCGGAGCCGACGAGGCTTTGGTCCGTTCGTTGGAGCGTCTGCGCTGATCACATAGCTTGAAGGATCTCATTTTCCAGTATCTGACCCCACTTTTCAGGTATTGGAAAATGAGATTTTTTATTGTCTTCGAGGCACAGCTCCTGCACCTGCCGTTTCGTAAATATGCGGTCGGTCGTATAATGAATGGGACTGTTTTGTTGATTCATCAGAATAAATAATCAGTTGGTAAATGAAATGTCCTCGCCTGGCCGACAATGAAAACGCTACGGCCCCCGGGGGAAAGGCTACATCGCCCACGTCGACATTCCGAAAGAGGTGGACGATGCCTTTGCTTTCTTGCAGCAACACTTCGCCGTTCGCGACGCCAACGAAGCCTATAAAGACTCCTTTTGAGAAGCAAGGATAGCTCATTTTCGTGCCGAAGAGGTTATAAAAAGGTGAAAATAGGGTAAAAAAAAAGACAGAACGACGGATGCTTGCGATAATTTATTACATTTGTTCCCAATAAGAATTGTAAGCAGATATTAGTTTGATGAAGAAGTTGATTCTATGGCTTGCCCTCCAATTCGGCACCCTCTCGGTATTCGCACAAATCAATACGGACCGTGTGCTGGCAATCGGTCGCAACGCCCTTTACTTTGAGGATTACGTTTTATCCATACAATACTTCAACCAGGTCATTCGCTCCAAGCCTTGGTTGGCGGAACCCTATTTCTTCCGCGCCGTAGCCAAGATCAGTCTGGACGATTTTCAGGGAGCGGAAGAGGATTGCTCGGCATGTATCGAGAGAAATCCCTTCCTGGCCCAAGCCTACTATGCCCGCGGCATTGCCCGCCAAAGCATGGAAAACTACGACGGGGCTATCTCCGACTACCAAAAAGGATTGGAATTCAAGCGCGACGACCGGCAGATGTTGGTGAACCAAGCCGTGGCCTATATCCAAAAGAAAGACTACGACGGGGCCAAAACCGTGTTTGAAACGCTGCTGAAAGCCTACCCGAAATATGCCATGACCTACCTCTCGCGCGGGGCAATGTACCTCGAAGAGGGAGACACGACGAAGGCTTTGGCCGACTATAACGAGGCGATCAAGCTCGATCCCTACTACGCTCCCGCCTATGGCAACCGAGCCATTCTCTATTATCAGCTGGAAGATTTCGACAATGCCCTTACCGACCTGAACGAAGCCATCCATCTCAATCCGAAAGAGAGCGGCTATTTCATCAACCGCGGCCTGGTCAGCTACCAAAAGAACAACCTCCGCGGCGCGATGGATGACTATGATCAGGTGATCAGCATGGATCATGACAATTTGATTGCCCGCTTCAATCGCGGATTGCTTCGCTATCAGGTGGGCGACAACAACCGTGCCATCGAAGACTTCGACGTGGTGTTGCAACTCGAACCGGACAACTATATGGCCTACTACAACCGAGCTTTGCTGCGTTACGAGACGGGCGATTATGCCGGGGCCGTATCCGATTATGATGTAGTACTGGAAGAGTACCCCAATTTCCTGCCGGCCTATTACAGCCGTTCGGATGCCAAGAAGAAATTGCACGACCAAGCCGGGGCGGAAAAAGACATCTGGACAGCCTACCGCAAGGAGGAACAGCTGAAGAAAGACCGGGCAGCCGGCAAATCCACCTCGACCGCTTCCGGCAACAATACCGGCAAGGCGGCAACCAATGGCGACAACACGCGTGAACGCTCTGACAAGAGCATCGACAAGTTCAACCGTTTGGTGGTATACGACAAGGAAGAAGAGCGCAAAAGCAAGTACCAGAGCGAGGTGCGCGGACGAGTGCAAGACCGCAACGTGCGCGTAGATCTCGAGCCTCAATTCATATTAACCTTCTACGAGAAGGCGGATGTCGTAAAGAAACAGCTCTACTACAGCAAGATGATCGACGATTTCAACCAGCAAATGGCCTTGCGGATGAAGCTGCTCGTCACCAATCAGGAGGCAGCCCTTACCGAGGATCAGATCGCTTCGCACTTCGCTTCGATCGACAACTACTCGGATTTGATCGGCCGCAACCCGAACAACGTGAACGCTTATCTGGGCAGAGCCATCGATTATATGCTGGTGCAGGATTTTACTTCGGCCATAAAAGACTACGACAAGGTGATCGAATTGGATCCTAACATGGTGATTGCTTACTTTAATCGGGCCGTTGTCCGCTACAAGCAGATGCAATATGAAGATTCCAACCGTAAATCGGAGATCATGGACTTGACCTCGCAGTCGTCTCCTCTGACCATGAATTTCAATTTCGGCGGAAAAACGCAGCGGGTTACCTCAACACCGACCCGCGAACAACTGCAGGAGGCCGAAGAGAAAGAGCATGCCTACAAACATGAGCAGATAACACGCGACTACGACTTGGCGATCCATCTCAACCCGGACTTCATCTATGCCTACTTCAATCGGGCGAATCTGCGGTGTTCGCTGCATGATTATCGTGCCGCCATCGAAGACTATACCGAAGCCATCGAGCGCGACCCGGAGTTTGCCGAGGCCTATTTCAACCGAGGTCTGGCCCGTCTGTCGCAAGGCAATACAACACAAGGCATAGCCGACTTGAGTAAAGCGGGCGAGTTAGGCATCATCAACGCCTACAGTATCATCAAACGAATGATGGATTGACGACTCTTCGTGTAAACGGTCGGCAACAAGAAATGGATAACACCCGAGTTCATGGCA
>CAVJQR010000214.1:0-4670 GCA_963651605.1 Agathobaculum sp. | reverse complement strand
CGCGCACAGCGAGGTAGCGTTCGGAGTAGGTCAAAAGCGTAGCCCTGGCCTTTTGGTTACTTTTGGGCCAAGCCAAAAGTAACAATATTCGATGCCATGACAATGGCATCGCAAAAGCTTGCTCACGCAGAAAGGGAGGTGAAAAAAGAATGACAATGTTATAAAGAACAATATCGTATACATGTTAGAAATTTAAATCGGATATTTATGAAACTTTTTTAGATAAAAAAATCTTTTTGCCGTTACGGTATGAAAAATTAGTTGTAACTTCGCCCAGAAATAGTATACATAAATGGGGAATCTTCATATAGACCACGAAGGGAGCTCTCTCTGGTGGTCCTATTTAAAGATCAAAAAGAACTTTTCGACGACAAACTTTTATTATTAACTAAATATTATCGGATATGAACAAAAAAGTACTTACACTTTCTGCTGCCCTGCTGTTGGCGGGTTCGCTGACAGCAGTGGCGCAGACAGTCAACAGCGACGGGGAAATCACTTACCGCTCGCGTGTTGTGAAGAGTGCCACTTTGGACGAAGCCATCAGCGACGTGACAAGCATCAACCCCGACTATTACTATCAGTTGGAGGTGGGTGACACGGAAGATGAACTGGGAGAGGGCCTTGTGTTGTCGGCCGACCGCGATTATGCTACGGGCAAGGTCTATTTGACAGTAAAGTCGAAAACCGACGCTGTCTTGTCGCACACTTTGTGGCAGATCAAAGTGACGGACACATCGGCTAATGGCCGTGTTTACACTTATGTCAACAAGGAAACAGGCTACGAATTGGCCTACGACCATACGAAAGCACTCGACTATTGGAAGTACGCAGCCCAAATGGAGGAGGGGACTGAACCTGACCTGAAGGAATTGGGAAGCCTTTTTAAAGATGCCGCCGAACTTTCCGGTTGTATCAGCCATTGGGGTTGGTATACGACCGACGAGGATTCGAAAAAATTGGATTATAAGAACGTCTATTCTTATTTTCACAATGAGGCCGATTCGGTCATGATATTGGCTCCTGTACCTTATGACGTTGCAAATAATTTGGGCCTTGGCAAACTGTTCGCATCTTTGGCACAAGACGAAGAGAAATCGTATCTTGTTTTTCCGGTCAAGCTCCCGAAAGACAAGGCTCTTCCCGATTTGGATAACGGAAAAACGCTCCCTATTTCGATCCGTCCGGTTGTGGCAGGTGCAAAGGTGTTGACGGCAGACGAGATCAACTCTATGATCGATGCCAACGGCTCTTCGTTGTCTTTCAAGAACGGTATTGAAAACTATAAGAACTGGGAAGACGCAAAGGGCAAAATAGAGGGTAAGGCAAAATTCACCGTTTGCAAGCCGGGTACGAACGAACCGATGACATTCGCCGAGAATGCCAACCCGTTTGTGAATGAGTTCAAGGCTTACACCTCAAGTGACGCAACGCTTGACCCTTTTTATGCCAATGTTGACGGTGCTGAATATGCCGGTTACAATATTTTGTTGGGTGTGCCGAGAGCATCGGAGAAGGATACGACAAAATACTTGTATGTTTCGGAATACCCTTACGAAGGTGCTGTTTCCCAGCATATTTACAACGCCTTGAAGGTGACAGTCGAGCCGTATCGCGACAACAAAGGAACAGCTTATGCCGACTATAAAGATACTCCTTTAGATCCAGTCGATGCAACGGGTGCTCGTTACCACTGGAAGGTTACTTACTATGCAACGCAGGATAGTGTGGTATTCGAACCATTGAATGCTTCGCGTATGTCTTCTGTCGACCAGCAGGCAGGCAAGAGAGCCTGGGAGGCTGAATCGCTTACTAAACTCGAGAAGAAAGCGTGGGTGAACACCATCAATCAGGCTTCTGACTCGAACGAGTCTCAGGGAAATGCCGGTTCTGAGAAAGCTTCCGGCGTACCCGTTGCTTTGTATGCCGTGAACTTCGGTATTCCTTCGGGTGACATTGCCGCTTACCTGACTGTCGGTTATGCCGATGGCGAATACGGCACCTATGTGAACCCGGCTGATCGGGCTTATGCTGCAGAAATGAAGGAGGAAGATGGTAATCCTGCCATGGTAACTTCGTATCAGGCAAAGATGAAGATGGCGCTTCGCTTCAACCATAGCTATGCGAACGACTTCGTTCCGACTACCTTGGCCGATGGTCTTTACTTCATCAACTTGAAGAATGTGAAGGCCAACAAGACGCAGACCGAAAACCGCGTGGAAGATGCTTTCGTTGTGGAAGACATGAAGGGCCACATGGTATACGATACGCAAGACGAGGCTCAAAACTTCCTCCACATGCCGGCTACGCAGTGGGTGGTTAAACGGTTGAATTGCACCGCCGGTGATGCGCTGAACACGAACGCTACGCCGCAGGTGGTTATCTACAACCGCGAGTTTAACGAGAATGGTGACAAGCTGAAGAAAGCAGCCTTTGCCGGTCAGTTGTATAAGTCGACGAAAACAGGCAACATCGTTGTTTTGAACAACAAATACCTTTCTGAGGATGAGCAGACAGTAGATCATCACCTGGGTACTGCCTTGTCGAGCCAGGATGAATATGCTTTCACCAATATCACGGCGCAGCAGACATCCTTCGGCCGCTTCAATGCCGACGAAACGACGTTGCGTAACACGACATACTTGTTGCAGCATCTTCAGAATATGCAGGCCGACAAGTATTTGAGCGAGGCAAACGGCTATGTCAAGTTGGCTGACGAGGGAACAGAGTTCGAGTTGTATCGTGCCAATGGTTGGTATCCGGTACAGAACGAGGATGGCAAAACGTACGATTTCGCTTATGCCGACTCTACGAAGTACGGTTATAGCGTAGACGGATTGGTAGCTCCATTGTACACAACAGCGTATAAGTTGAAAGTGAAAGACGAGAACCTGATCGACAACGACCACAAGTTCTTGGCTATCACGAACCAATACAAGTATGTCATCGCTACGGAAAGCGAAATCGAAAACTCCGACCAGTTGACATTCGCTGTGGTGACCCTCAAGGAAAACAACGAATTGGACGGCATTCATGCTTACGGTTTGTTGAACGCTACCTACTATCAAAAGGTGGCTGATGCAGCTCTGTATGATGAAAGTGGCTTCTTGAAAGGCTTGACAAAAGATGGTTCGAAATACAAGAAAGGCGATGTTGTTTACTTCGAAGAGGTCAATGCCGACCAGGTATTGGGCAAACTCGAAATCGAAAACACGACCTTGTATGCTAAGATCGCCGATCTGTGCGAAACGACAACCGATGCATTCGTCTTGACAAATGCTTATCGCCCATTGTACCGCACGTTGGATGCCGAATATGTCAACAACGGAGAGAAGGTTTTGAACCTTACAACCATCGACGAGCAGGGCGCAGCCGGCTTGTATGAAGACTCAAGCTCTGACTTGGCTAAGGCGAACGGTTTGAACTACCTCGCTTTGGAAAACAAGAGTGTCGGCACGAAGAACGTAGGCTTCTATGTTGACAAGGTGGCTAAATCAACCGAGGTTATGCCGCAGTACCTGTTGGCTGTAGCGGTTGATTCTGTTCCTGAATACACCTATTGCGAAGATGGTCTCCACGGTATCAATCCGCTTTGCGGCCACTTGGATACGGTTCCGGGTTATGTGGAAGGCCGTTATTTGGTCAACTTCAACGACTCTATCAAGAACACTATCGACAAATTGACAAGCCGTGCGGATGCCTTCCGCTTTAACAACTATGTTCGTTTGGGCTTCGTCGAGGCTGTTCACCAGGGCGACTCGTTGTATGTCATGAAGGACGGCAATAAGTTGGAGGACTGGAAAGAGGCTGCAACCGATGGTTCGGGTATCTTCTTGAATCCTGATTTCTTCGAGGTTAAGAAGAATGACGGCAAAGTTTATGACATTGTAGAGTTGGATGGCAAACATAACAACGTTGCCTTCTCATTCCGCGAAACAGGCGATGAAGAGAATAGCATCTTGATCGAGTCGAACGACATCTACAACACAGCTGCTGTAGGTCGCTTCGCCGGTTCTTGGGTGAAGATCCACAACGGTGTTCCGGTATTGACTCAGGTTATCAACACGAACGGCAACCACAACACAGGTGATACGACTGATTCATGGAAACAATATAGCGACTATGTTTCAAGCTTCACTTCTGGTGAGTTGATCAATCAGGCTGCTCGCTTCAATGGTAACTTCGAAACGAAGGATGCAAGCACTACCGCGAACAAAGCAATCAGTACTTCTGACGTAACAGTGGCCGCTACAACAGGTGCCGTTGTTATCAAGGGTGCTGCCGGTAAGTCGGTCGTTATCACGAACATCTTGGGTCAGACATTGACTTCAGCCGTCGTTTCTTCTGACAACGCTACCATCGCAGTACCGGCCGGTATCGCAGTAGTAGCCGTTGAAGGCGAAGAGGCTGTCAAGGTTGTTGTGAAGTAAGTAACGTATTTAGCTTTCCTCTCGGAAAGATACGATAGAAAGCCGCCCGTTTCGACGGGCGGCTTTTTTTTATTTCGTCTCTTCTCTTCTGCGATGCCATTGTCATGGCATTGAGAACTCTTCTTTTCTTCTTTATTATATTGACGTCCTTTTTTTTCTTTTCCTTTTCGAGTGAGCTGCATGATATGCAGCTGGACCTCCTTCTTTTTGCTTGACCAAAAAGAAGCAAAAAGTCAAGGG
>CAVJQR010000213.1:0-4684 GCA_963651605.1 Agathobaculum sp. | reverse complement strand
CACCAATGCCGCCTATCTCGCCTTCATGCACATCGTTGGCACTGAAGAAAAGGTAGTACTTTCCATCTTTGCTGATGACAGCCGGTGCCCACATACATTTCTTGGCCCATTTGACTTCTGTCGTATCAATGATCGCTTCATGCTTGGTCCAGTTGACCAAATCTTTCGACGAGAAGCAGTTGAGAAACGTCTGCTTTTCATATTTCTCGCTGCAAGTCGGATAGATCCAATACGTATCGCCATAGATAACGCCCTCAGGATCGGCATACCAACCTTCAAAAACGGGGTTACCACTCATGGCTACCGCCTCTTCTTTCTGCTGTTTTTGTCCACAGCTGCCCAACAATGCAACCATTGCCAGTGCACATACAGAGGTTTTCTGAAAAAAATGTTTCATGTTTTTTTAATTAAATAATATAAGTGTTCTTCAATCTTGACTCACAATAAATCTCTTTGCCAAACCACCTTCAGCCGTTTCTTTATACAACGACGGGAGGTCGTGGCCCGTCTGCTTCATCACCTCGACGACCTGATCGAAGCTGACGCGGTGACGGCCGTCGGAAAAATTCGAGAAGGTGTTGGCATCCAACGCACGGGCAGCGGCAAAGGCATTACGTTCGATACAAGGAATCTGCACCAGTCCGCAGACGGGGTCGCACGTCAGCCCCAAGTGATGCTCCAAACCCATCTCAGCGGCATATTCGATCTGTGCCGTCGTACCGCCAAACAGTTGGCTGGCTGCGGCTGCCGCCATGGCACAAGCCACTCCGACCTCGCCTTGACAACCCACTTCGGCCCCCGAAACGGAAGCATTCGTACGGACCACATTGCCAAACAGTCCGGCTGTCGCCAACGCACGCAGGATGCGCGAATCGCGAAATTCGCGCGTCTCTTTCAAATGATAAAGCACGGCCGGCAGCACACCACTCGACCCACAGGTGGGAGCCGTCACAATCCGTCCGCCGCAAGCATTCTCCTCCGAGACAGCCAGTGCATAGGCATAGACCAATCCGCGGCTTTTGATACTGTTGCCATAGCCACGGGCCCGGATCATATAGTCCGATGCTTTCCGACGAATACCCAACCCACCAGGGATAACCCCCTCAGCCTCGAGTCCACGCTTGACGGCATCTTGCATGACATGCCACACCTCGTTCAGATAATCCCAAATCTCTTTGCCTTCGTTCTCCTCGACATACTCCCAATAGGAGTAGCCCGTTTTCTCGCAAAGCGACTGAATATCGTGGATCTTGTGCAATGAATAGATCTCTTTTGCCTTCTGCTCGTTGAAATTTTCATTGGCCAACACACCGCCTCCAATGCTATAGATCGTCCACGAGTTGAGCTTGTCGCCCGCAGCATCGAACGATTCAAAGAGCATACCGTTCGGATGAAATGGCAGAAACACCTTGGGTTGCCACAAGATTTCGGTAGGTGCAACAGGATTCAATACCGACAAAATAGCGGCATCCGTCATATGGCCTTTCCCGGTGGCCGCCAAGCTTCCGTAGAGCGTCACCTCATAGCGGGCAGCCCCCGGGTTCTTCTCCAAAAACATTTGGGCGGCACGCAGCGGGCCCATCGTATGACTGCTGGAGGGGCCATTGCCAATTCTAAATATCTGTTTGATTGATTCCATTCTATTCTTGTCAAAAAAGTTTTTCAATAATAGGTTATTCCGTCGCCTAAATCCGTATCGAATGCCGTTTCAAGTAGGCTTCCGTCTCATTCCACAACGACTCCATCTGCGGATGATGAAGATATTTCTCCGACAACCGTCTCGGACGGCAGGAGGCAAACATCGCACCGTTCTCCTCGATCGGGTCGAGTAGCAAGTGGATAGCCGTGGCAGCTCCTTGCTGCGGGGTACGAATAAACGGCCGGAAGAAGATATCCGTCAACGGGTCGAACCACATGTCCATCGCAATAATCTTCGTCGAGACAATGCCCGGATCGGCAGCATTCACCACGATCCCCTTCTCCGCCACCAATTGCGACAGCTTCCGCATGAAGAGCCACAGCGCCAGTTTCGTATTGCTGTAGATAGGAATCCGCCAAAAGGCTCCCTCTTTTCCACGTTGGAAGAACGAGGGGGTGATCTTTCCGATGGCATACGTGCACGATACCATCGAGACGACCCGCGAACCTTCATGCAGCAACGGCAGCAGTTTACGCGTCAGCAAGTAGGGAGCCATGTAGTTGACTGCCACCGTCTTCTCCAACCCTTCGGTGGTCTGTTCGAAACCGGTGCTCAGCACACCGGCGTTGTTCATCAGCAAATCCAGCGGTTTCCCCTCGCGACACATCTCGTCGGCAAAGGCTTCCACCTGCTTCATCTCTTCAAGGTTCACCTCCCTGACGGTGATCTGTTCGTTGGCTGTTTCGCCGACGATTGCATCGCGGCAAGCCTTGCCCGACTCATATTCCCGACACACCATGATCACTTCATAGCCGGCACGGGCCAATGCCGTCGTAATGCAACGACCCATGCCCCCATCGGCACCCGTCACAATCGCTCTTCCTTTCATGATTCGGCCACCTCCTTCTCCAACTTTTCCACCTCGCGTGCCACGCGGCATGGCAGTTGCTCGTTGATTCGTTTATGACACGCCATGTCCAACGTATACATACGAGCAATACAATAGTTGCTATGGCCGCAGTCGCAGCAGTAATTCTCCTCGGCTTTCATCCGGTTGACGAAGTCGGGGGTGTTCAACAGCCCGCGGCCCATCTGAATAAAGGGGAAACCGGCCGCCATCACCTTCTCGATCGAGGCCCGTTTCGTCAAGCCTCCGACGTAAATAAGCGGTATATCTTTTACCTGATCCAAGAAGATGCGTGCATCATCCAGAAAGTAGGCTTCCTTATAGGGTTCGTCTTTTATCATCCATTTTCCGGCCATGCGTACGCCCCACTTCAGCCACCAACAGTCCATATAGTGGGTCATGGTCCATATCGGCATGGCACCGCGCATCACATACATCGGTGCCTTGCTGACAAAGCCTCCGCTCAACACCAGAGCATGGGCTCCGTCCTGCTTCAGTCGTTTGGCCACTTCGAGCGATTCGTCGATGTCCATTCCACCTTTGAATCCGTCGCGCATGTTCATTTTGACGATAACGGCCATGTCATTTTTGGCGGCTTTCATCACTTCGTCCATCACCATGTCCATGAATCGCATGCGGTTTTCCAACGATCCGCCGAACTCATCGTGGCGATGGTTGGTGTAAGGCGAAAGAAACTGACTGATCAAATAGCCGTGGCCGGCATGGATCTCGACAGCATCAAAGCCGGCTTCGCGCGCCAACGACACCGATTTACCATAGGCTTTTGCCATCTCCGGCAGCTCCTCCTTGCGCAATCCGCGCACGAACGTCGGCGAGTAGAGGTTGAACCCCGAGCAAGCGCCGACCGGCATCTGCCCGCAAATCGAGCTATGCGACATGTTTCCACAGTGGCCTAATTGAATACTGGCAGCAGCGCCTTCCTTGTGTACGGCATTGGTCACCAGCGTAAGCCCCGGAACGATCTCGGGACGCATCCACAACTGTCGGTCGAACGACAAGCCACTCTGCGTCACTGCCGCATAAGCCACCGTCGTCATGCCGACACCCCCGGCAGCCACCGACCGGTGGTAGTCCAACAACTCCTGCGAAGGAGCATTGCCCGGACACATACTTTCGAAAGCAGCCGAGCGGATCACGCGGTTGCGTATCGTGAGCGGCCCGATCTTTCCCGGTGTAAATATCTTGGATTCCATATCAATTCAATATATATAGGGTATTAAACATTTCCGTTTTCCGACAGCCTCCTCGCCGAATTCCTCACGATACTTCTGCCGAATTTTGTAAGCGCGGGGGGCAAGGTTGGCGAATGTCCACCAAACAAAGACCCAAGCTGCAGGCGAAGCTGTGGCCAATGCGAAGCCGATCCATTCGACCCACTCGCCAAAGTAATTGCCGCACGTCACCCATCGGTAGACTCCCTTTTGAGGAAGGTAATGGTTCGTGTCGCCCGGCTTGCGCAGATGACGAATCACATGGTCGGAATGCCAATTGATGGCCATCCCCACGAAGAAGACAATGATCCCCACCCAACAGCAGGGCGAGAGGAGAAAACCGGCAGCGGTATAGTAGTCGGCCGGTGCCAAATAAAACAACCATGCACCCTGAATGTAACCATTCAACACATTGAACACTACCCCCATCAGCAGAATCGCTACCGGCATCCGGCTCTTTCCCTTCATCAAGAACGGGAAGATGAACGAACGCTGGAAGTAATGCAGCTCGAAAAGCAGGAAGAAGAGCGACGGAACCGAGCACCATGCCACCTCACTCTGCCACCACAAATACAACATCACGAAGAAGACAGGTGCTTCCATCAGCACCCACCCCACTTTGTTGGAGACGGCAAGCCCCCACCGTGAGGTACGGAACATTCCATAGCCCGCCCGGATGAAAAAGAGGGCAACGAATACGAAGATCCCCACTACCGAAAAAAGGACCAATGTCCGGTTAAATTGCTCGATCGTCATCATTTGCTTTTCTTTTTTGCATTAGGGACAAAGTTATAAAAATTCGATGAGACTATGTCGGGATTTCTTTAAAAAAAGAGATGACATCTCGAAAAAAGCCCTGCCTCTCTCCCATCTTCTAAACAAACGTCTCGACAAACGCTCCAATTG
>CAVJQR010000212.1:0-4715 GCA_963651605.1 Agathobaculum sp. | reverse complement strand
AATTTTCGCTAATCACCAATTTTTCAACGACTTATATTTCGTCGAACTCACGTTAAATAAGTAAAATTAATTAATGCCTACTGATTAGTGTTCACTATTTCAATCACAACAATATGATATACAATTATTTATATTACTTTATATAGTGTACTAAAAAAGGTTGTCAGTTTCAAGAATAAGATTATATACTATATATGAATGATGACATGTATGTATGTCCTCTTTGGGACAAATATATTTACGACGAAATACAGAAAATAGGCACTGACAAAAAGTGGTTTTTGTCAGCGACAATGATACAACCACGCCCCTTCTTTTCTAAAAGTGTGATTGCTCCGGCCAATTATGGTGAGAGCGTAGAGGAATTTGATGAGAAACAGCTATTGGAAGAATATGCCTCACTGCCCCATCATGACTGGTTAGGTGCAACATGGCCACCATGCATCGTTCATCGCGACATTTGGGATCTTGTTGGTGGTTATAGTGTAGAACTATCCCCCGGCATGTATAGTGACCCAGATTTTTCTGCAAAGTTGTGGCTTGCGGGAGTGAGATTGTTCAAAGGTATATCGAAGAGCAGGGTATACCATTTCGAAGCACGAACAACAAGGCGCATAGCAAAAAATAATGGCAGTGCTCAATTTTTGTTGAAATACGGCATAACATCAGCAACGTTCATGAAATATGTATTGCATTGAGATGAGCTATTTCCCAATGAAAAAAGGCCTGTCATTAACTCAAAAAAGATAAAGATAAACTTGTTTCGCAGTAAACTGAAAAGGCTTCTCTTTTTATGTAAAGATTTCATGCCGAAAAAAATTGGGGAAGAATAGATTTGGAGAAGAACGGTTCTAAACGATATTAAAAAAGCTACTCTCCCTCCATTCGTATCATCTTCCCTTGCCACGTCGCCCGCTCGGCAAAGCGGCGGTCTGCTTTGGCGGTGAACTCGAAGTTCTTCAGGCCCCAGTCGGGGGCGATCAGCAGCTCGCGGGGCGATTGCGAGACGAAGCGTTCGACGACGAAACGGGGGTTGAGCCGTTCGACGAAGTCGACCACCAGCTCGATATACTCGTCGACCGTGTAGAGATGGAAATCGGAAGGATCCTTCGCAAACTCGTCGGCCATGCGGGTGAAGCGGATCAGCTGCAGCTGATGGAGCTTGAGCGTCGTCAGGGGGAGTTGCGAGATACGGGTGGCATGGCCGAGGATCTCGTCGCGGCTCTCGCCCGGCAGCCCGAGTATCAGGTGCGCCCCTGTAGGGATACCGCGGCGGGCTGTCTCGCGGATGGTCTCCTCCGCTTCGGCATAGGTATGCCCCCGGTTGATCCGCAGGAGGGTTTTGTCGAGCGTACTCTCCACCCCATATTCCACGATGACGAAGCAGCGCCGGCTGAGTGTCTCGAAATAGTCGAGCAGCTCGGGCGGCATGCAGTCGGGCCGTGTCCCGACGATCAGTCCCACCACTCCGGGATAGGCCAGTGCCTCCTCGTATTTTTCGATCAGCCGTTCGACGGCGTCATACGTATTCGTATACGCCTGGAAATAGGCCAGATAGCGCATTGCAGGATACTTTCGGGCAAAGAATCGGACGCCCCCGTCGAGCTGTTGGGTCACGCTCTTCTCCGTGCAGCAATAATCCGGGCTGAAAGTCTGGTTGTTGCAGTAGGTACACCCGCCCCACCCCTTTGTTCCGTCGCGGTTGGGGCAGGTGAACCCGGCATTGACAGATATCTTCTGCACCTTATGGTCGGGGAAGCGTTCGCGGAGGAATGCGCCGAACTCGTTATACCGTTTCTGTGGTGCCATCTATCTGTCGGGAGGTTACTTTGAAGTTGCTGCCGATGTGCCGTCCACTGCGTGGTCACCTTGTTGCAACTCTTTCTGCCGAGCCTGTTTCTCAGCCTGTTTCTGCGCCTTCTTTTCAGCTTTCTTTTCAGCTTTTTTCTCGGCCTTCTGTTCTTTCTTTTCCGCCTTCTTCTCCTCCTTGCGTTGCTCTTTCTGTTTCTCCTTGTCCGGGTTGTTCTGGGCCGTTGCCTCGTAGTTGATCTTGCTGAAGCCGGCGATCAGGTTCTTGACGTTGGTCTTGTCGGAATCATACTTGATGGTCACCTCTTTCTTTTTGAGGTCGGTCTTGATGTCCTTCACGCCCTTCTCAAAGCGGAGGTTGTTTTTGATTTTGTTTTCGCAGTTCTCGCAGTGCATTTCCGGTTTCGTCTTGAACACTACGGTTCTGACGTCTCCGGCATAGGCTGCCAACGACATACCCAATGCCAATACACAAAGTGATAATTTTGTTTTCATTTCGTTCATTTTACTCTACTTATACTGTCTTTTTACTCTACTTAATCTGTTGCAAGAGGCCGTCCCGGTTTTCTTTTCACCGGACAGTCTCTAAAGTTTCTCCAACATATAACGCACCCCGACATAGAACATGGCACCGTGGACCGGGCCCCACACCATGGTCGAGTCGAACGTGTCGCTCCACGGGTCGGTTGCCCCCACGATCGGATTCTTCTGCTTGAAGTTCGTCAGGTTCTCACCTCCCACATAAACAGACCAGTGGCGGAACCAGCGCGTCACCTGTGCACTGAGCTGTTCGTAGGCCCCATAACGGGCTTCCCACGAGGGCGTACCGTCGGCCATGGTGTACGGTGTCGGCATTCGTCCGCCCCCATTCAACTGCAAAGTTACATCAAATTGCCAAATTCCCAAACGAGTTTGGTAGGAAGCTGTGGCCAATCCCTTGTATTTGCTTGTCAGCGGGCGCTCCATGAGCGTGCCTCCGTAGGTGGTCCGGGCGTCGGTCCAGCGGTAAGCCGCCGTCAACGTGAACCCCTCGAAGAAGGGATACGATGCCTCGGTCTGCAGCGTATGCGAATAGGATCGGCCCGCCAGATTGGTGAACCACACGGCATGCGGGTCGCTGTCCATGTCCACCACCAGCTGATGGAGGAAGTGCGTATAATAATATTCGGCATTGAACGTCAGCGTCTTGCCTGCCACGGGGAGATAGAGCGAGGCACTTCCGCCCGTGTTCCAGGCCTCCTCCTGTGCGAGGTTGTCGTCCACCACCACCCGCCGACTGCTGGCCAGCAGGTTGTTGTTTTCGGCCAGGACATGGTTCGTGCGGTACCCTTTCCCGACCGACAGGCGCAAGTGGAAGAGGTCGTTGGGGGTAAAGCGGAGATGGGCACGCGGCGTCACGAACGTTCCGTAGCGGCTGCTGTGGTCGATGCGGATGCCCCCCATCGCCACCCATTTATCGTTCCAGTTGTAGGTATATTGCAGATAGGCCCCGGGGACGGTCTCTTTCTCTCGCCGGTGCGTCTCGGCCGTGCCCGTTTGCAACAGGTAGGTCTGGTCGTAGTCGTCATGGTTGAGGCTCAACCCGGCCGAGAGGCTGTGGACGGGTGTCAGCTCCGTCTCGAAAAGCAGCGATGCATAGCCGTTCTTCTGGTCGACATCGTAGGTACGATGGCCATAGAGCGCCTCTTGGTTATGGAGCGAACCCGCCAAGATCAGGGCCACGTTCGTGTTCTTCTCCTTGTCGATGATATAGGCATTCTTGGTGAAAGCCTCGTAGCGTTCCGTCTCGATGCCCACCCGATAGCGTTCGCCCGCCGGCATCGTGGCGGCCGACGACCCGTGCATGTGGGAGGTCTGTCCGCTCTCGCGCTCCTCCTTCATCGCCTTGACCGAAGCCTGGAAGACGTAATGGTCGCCCATCCATGCCCAGCGATTCTGAAGGTTATACTGTTTCACCTGCGGCATGTCCATGAATCCGTCGCCGTTCTCGTCGTGAGCCGTCGTGTTGTTCTCGTAATGGGCCAATAGCCCCGTGCTGAGGCGCTTGCTCAGGGCGATGTTGCCGTCGACGTTGGCCTCGATTTTATACTTCGAATCGCCGAAAAGGTTGACGTGGAGCGAGGGCGCCGCCTGCGGTTTCTTGAACTCGACATTGATCTGCCCCGTGATGGCCTCGTAGCCGTTCTTGACCGACGAGGTTCCTTTCGACACCTGAATGCTCTGCATCCACGGGCCCGGCACATAGCCGAGGGCAAAGGGGGCGGCGGCACCGCGATAGTTCGGGATGTTTTCGGTCAGCATTTGCACATAGGTGCCCGAGAGGCCCAGGAGCTTGATCTGCTTCGCTCCCGTCGCCGCATCGGAGTAGCTCACGTCGACCGAAGGGTTGGTGGTGAAGCTCTCGCCCAGGTTGCAGCAGGCGGCTCTGGCCAGTTCGCTGCTGGAGATCATGTCCTGATTGACGACGCTCGAGCGCAGCTTCTGCAATCCCACTTTGCGGGCCACCACTTCGACCTCGTTCATCTCGATGCTTCCGCCCAGCACAACGTTGACGGTCTCGTCCGCTCGGGAGATGCGGACCGTATCGTTCGTAAAGCCGACGTAGCTGACGACCAGTTGCTCACGATTTTTAGGCTTGTTGAGCGAGAAGTGCCCTTCGTCGTCGGTCGTCGTTCCCTCGGTCGTTCCCAACCAATAGACGCCCGCTCCGACGATCGGCTCGCCGGAATTGTCGCTGACGGTGCCCCGTATCTGGGCACTACTCCACACCGGAAGGGTGGACAATAGGATGATATATCGTTTCATTTTTCTTGTTTCTGTCGTTTTATCAACGGGTTAGTGTAACAACCCTAAACGGGTCTTTCCATCTATTATTGTTTTAGCCGCAAAGATAATCAAAAAAATTT
>CAVJQR010000211.1:0-4728 GCA_963651605.1 Agathobaculum sp. | reverse complement strand
CAATGAGTTATGCGGATTTTCTTTTTGGTTAAACTCTGTATTTCTTTCGTTGTTTCGCCATAATTATCGTATTTTTGCGTCAAAAGTAAACGTAAGATAACTCATATAACAAGCAAATGGATACACTTGACATTCGCCAACTGATAGGCGAAGCTACGGAATACAATAGTCTTGGCTTACAAGGGACATGACGGTTACAAGGAAGGCATGGACCCAACATTCACAACCCCTTGGGACAGTTTTGTCTTGACGTTGCCAAAGTTCAATGTCGTTGGTGTCGAAGGAATCGATTTCAACGAAGAAGATGACTCTGTGATAAACGACAAACAAGGTGGTCAGACAAGTGGTCAGAAAGGTGGTCAGAAAGGTGGTCAGAAAGGTGGTCAGAAAAACGATGAGAAGACCATTGATGCTATTCTACAACTGATAAAGGACAATCCTACAATTACAAGAAATGCCATTGCAGAGGTTATTGGAATCTCTCCAAGTGCTATCCAAAAACACATCAACCGACTGAAGACTGACAACATCATCGTTCGTCATGGTGGTGATAGAGGAGGCCATTGGGAAGTGTTAAAGGACTAACACTCCCCAAGCAGCAGTCTATGTCAATACCTTTTTTTGCTTTCCGTGGGGCTTATTTGTTTCCTTTGGCCCGGTTGTGGGTCTTGCAGAGCATTTGGCAGTTGGCCTCGTCCGTGGCTCCGCCCTTGCTCCATGCCAATACGTGGTCGGCATCCATATCCTTCAATGCCCAAATCTTGTCCTTGTTGGCATCATGGCCGCAGGCGCAAAGCGGGCAGTTGCTTATGCCTTTCTTTTTGGCCTCTTCTGTCTGTTTGCGGTAGACACGTCCCTTGATGTTGTCATCGAACACACGAACGTTCAGCAGTTTCGTGTCTTTGCATCCGCCAAGCACGTACTCGAATACGTTCTTGTTGTCCTTCACGCAGGGATCGTCGTAGAGCTTTTTCACCTTTTCGGAAACCTCCGTATGGTTATACGGGGTGGTGTGGTAGCGTTCGTACAGTTCGCCCCACGCCAATCCCTTCATTTTGGGGTAGACAACGTCGAAGGTTTGCTCTATCCAAGTGATGACATCGTTGAAGTAGAGTTTCATTTCATTGATGTCGGCATCCCGGCGATGCTCCTGCATATAGTCTTTGATATGGTCGTGACTTACCCATCGGAGTGCCTCCTGTAAGAACTCTTGCCTATTGACGGAGCCGGAAATATAGCATCCCCATTTCTGCACCCGGGTATCTTCCTTGTTGCTGAACTCCTTGCGGGCGGCACTGACGAAGGGGCCGGAGTAGATGGCGTTGAGCTTTTCCTGCTCGTTGAGGCGGATGCCACCGATATTGATGATCTTGAACCACTCCTTGATTTCGGTCTCCGTTCCCTCGCAGATATAGGCGAGCAGCTCTGTCTCCTCTATCCGCTTGCGCTCCTCCTCGTTCAGGGCTTTGAACTTGTAGGGCATGTCGCCTTTCAAGATGGAGAACTTCCCTATCAGGAATCTGCCCAAGCTGGTGATGCGTTGCTGACCGTCGAGCACTTCCAGACGGCCGTCGGGCAGCTTGTTGAAGTAGAGCAGCCCCAAAGGGTATTTCTTCAGTACCGAGTCGATAACGGCGATTTCCTTCTCGCTGTTGCACTCGCAGTAGAGATAGTTGCGCTGGTACTCGGGCTGAATGGTCAGCTTTCCGGCCAAGCCATACAATCCCTTCCCGTCGAGTTCGCTATAAGTAAACCCCTCGCACAGCTCCTTTACGGTATAAGTATGTAATGTCGCTTCCATATCAGTTTCGCTTTTTGCGGATTAATAGTCGTGTGTACATTCTCTTTCCGTCTATGTAAGGACGATCGTATTTCTTGAAACCCGTTATTCTGTACGGCTGAAGGGTATCGTTGTTTTCAGTCATTCCTAACACTTCAAACTGTTCCGGACAATATTTATCCAAGAACGAGATGGGCACGCCCATAACTTCCTCGTAGTCCGAGGGGATGGCATCCGTGAAAGGAATCTCAATGGCATCGTAGTTGTCGTAGTGCGAATAGCCTTTCCCTTTTATCTCCTTGTGCTTGCTATACTTGATGTTGTCCGCCATGGTCATAAGCTGTAGCGGTTGGTGGCGGCGACCGTGTTCGATATTAGTGTACCATCTTACGCCTTTCACCCGTATAAATTTATTGCCCTCGTTGTCGATTCGCCATCCCGAAGCATTCAAAGGATATTCGTCGGGCACTCTGAACTCACGGTCTCCGCTATGAATGGTGCATCCCATCCAAAGCTTGTTGTCCTTGATCAAGGGGAAGACCTCCTTGTATGTGACGCAATTGATGTTTCCGATAATGACGAACTGCTTGCCTGTCTCCATTATCCAAGCCAAGAACTCACGGAACAAAGAGAAGGGCGGATTGGTAATGATAATATCTGCCTCGTCCCTGAGCCGCTTCACCTCGTCGCTACGGAAGTCGCCGTCACCCTCCAGGTAATCCCACTGCAAGTCGTCAATGTTTATCTTGCCATCTCCGGAAACGTCCTTGTCCAGTACGAATATCTTGCCGTGGGTGTTCGTCTTGCTCTTGTCGAACTTCGGCGATTCGGTTTCGAGAAAAGAGAGCTGCACTCCCTCCTTATACAACTTGCTCTCCGGTGCATAGCTGGTGGAGATGAGCTTCTTCAAGCCCAACGCCTCGAAGTTCTGCGCAAAATATTTGGTAAAGTTGCTCCACTCGGGGTCATCGCACGGCAGCAGGATCGTCTTGTCTCGAAATACATTGGGATTGTAGTCGAGATAAGCCTCCATTTCCGTCTCTATATCGTAGAACATGGTATAGAATTCGTCCTTTTTCGCAGCCTTTGCATCATTAAGAGAATTGTTTGCCATAACTGATTGATCGTTGATTGTTGCACCCACAATGTAAAGGAAATCCCCGGAGGGATACCTAATGCAAATATACGAAAAAGAGAAAACATCCATCGGATTTGCCCGGAAAAGTTTTATTTATACGGGTGGGGTTGGGCCATTACGGATACATAACGGCAAACGAGATGTAATTCAAAAGCGTTACATCCCGTTTGCCGTTGTTGGTATAATCGAAAAAATCCGAGGAGAAGGATCCCAAATAGGACTAAGGTCTTCCCCATCCGCCGGGGCCGCCACCCGGATTACCGCCCGGATTACCCCCACCGTTGGTTGAACTTCCTACCGTAGTTACCATATTGGATGTGGTAAAGGAGGCAACCGATGTACCGTCGGTGAACGTTCCGCCGGTTGTCAGCCCGTAGAATGATGTCCCGTCGCTGATGCTCCCTCCGGAATAGATGGCATAATTCCCATCTGAAGATAGGGAAGGACTACTGTAAAGAATGGTCATTTGATTGTAGGATCGTGGGATGGCGTACGACATTAGATGCGTTCCGTCGGTCGAGAGGATAGACAGTAAAGAACCGCTTGTTCCCGAACCGCTATAGATAACGGAACGTTGTGTGCATACATTGGAGGTGGGGGTGCTGGTCGATCCACCGATTCCGAGGATGGTTCCCCCCGTTATTTTGAATGTGTTCTGATCGCAATCTATGCCCTCTTCGGGTGTCATGGTGCCTGAGGCTACGATGGTTCCGCCGGTGATTGTCAATGTTCCATTCGAGTCAATGCCATCGTTGCCACTGCTATAGCAGTAGACGCTCCCTCCGTTGATGGTGATGTCATTCGAAGCATTCAGGCAATCGTCGTAGGCAGAGACACAGACGTTCCCTCCGTCGATGACCATCCGGCTTTTGCTTTCGATACCTTCACTGCCCTCTCCGCCAATGGTGCGGACCTGTATGGTGCCCGATTCGATTGTCAGATTGCCGTCTGCTTTGATTCCTTTGGCCGAAGAGTCCAAGCGACCATACACAAATTGTTGTCCGGTCGTGATGATTTTCAGGGTGCTTGCCGAGGAGGTAAATGTCCCGTCGCAATTGATTCCCTTACCTGCCGCGCCTGTGCTTTTGACAGCTACCGAGGCGTTGCCGATAGTAAGGTCGCCGCCACATTTCAAGCCGGCAGAAGAGCTGAGATCGTTGTCGTCCGAGTCGTATTCGGCATCGCCGGAAGTAAGAAGAATCAGTTGTCCGCCCGATAGCGTCATGTCTGTTTCTGCCTTGACGGCCTTGGAGGCCGCCCCTGTAATATTGGCTTTTAATACTCCTCCGCGGATATCGATAGTACCTTCTTCGCAGTCGATACCATCACTTGACGGTGTGAGTTTCAGCAATCCTCCGTTCATGATGAATTTCTCATTCGTGTGAATGGCATCTTTGACTGCCGATGCAACTGTGATTTTCACGCCTGAATGAAGAAAAACATAGTCGTCGCTACAGATTCCGTGTTTATAGTTACCGTTTATGGTCAACTCTCCTTGGCCACTGAACAGCAGTTGTCCTTCACTGAAAAAGCAAGCTTTTTGATCTTCTCCCTCCACCCCGTTTGTATAAGTCGAGGCGTCTGTCAGCTGGTTTGTCGTACCATCTGCCGTTTCAACGAACACTCTTTTCCCGCTTTGGATATTGATGGCGGCTCCTTGTTGGCTGGTTAACGACACGCCGTCGAGAGTCAACTTGAACTTTTTCTCGCTATACGCTTTGAATGATCCGTCTGTTGCAGTTCCGGTTAAGACATATTCCACCCCTTTCGCGGTGGAATTAACGGTGACATGTGCTCCGTCTGTAGTTAC
>CAVJQR010000210.1:3047-4788 GCA_963651605.1 Agathobaculum sp. | reverse complement strand
ACCCACTGACGGTGGCTGAAGTGCCATTGTACGAAATGGTTACCTTGGAAGAGAACGATGAGTTTTCAATATAATCGTCATATTCTTCGTCGTTTTCATCGGTTGGAATAGTTTCCGTATCCGTTAATTCATTGTCGGCAACGTCGTCCCAACTCACATCGAAGTCGAGTAGATTGCCACTTGTGTCGGAATTGTTTCCGTTTTCACCTTCACCATTTGGATTGTTTTCGGGAACTTTCCAATCGTTGTCGTCCATCTCTTCCAACGGATTTGTACTGCAAGCCCAGCAAAGTAGGCAGCATGCCATTGCACTTATATATTTTCTTTTCATGATAGAATGGATTGATTTAGAATTTAAACTTGTATCCGAGGCTCACCACATGACCGCTTGCTTCGTCATCGTCGGCATGGTCTTGATAGCAATAGAGCAAATCGAAAGAATGCTTTTTGTTCAGTTTGTAAGCCGTTCCTACCGACCAGCGCGTTTTCTCGGCCGCCCATCCCTCAATGTTATGATACAGTTCACAAGAAGCATGGGGCGTGAATGGCGATTTTCGTATGTTCCACGCCACTTGCAGCCGAGATCGGAGGATATGTTTCGATTTGGCGTTGATATATTCATCTGCCTTCTTCGAACCATCTTCACCATATTTGGAGACACTCATGGCCGTCCGACGAGTGAATTGATACCTTTCCCGTAAAGAAAACTCCAATCTGTTCCAAGTGTAACTTCCTGTTAAAGAATAGGTAAACCTGTGTCTAGGCGACCAATAAGAAGGAATATAATTTCCTTTCTTGGTGGTTCTTGATTCCTCTTGCTTATATATAAAAGTATATCCGGCCTCTGTTTTCAAATAAGGGCATATACGGTAGGAGAGGGATGGCGACAATGCCCATCGCTCTACGTTTTTGACTCCGTCGCTTGTGCGGAACTCCCCCTCGAAAGAGGCGTCCCATCCGCGAAAAATATGCTTTTTTATTTCAGCACTGTTCCAAGTTTCAAAGTCGCTTTGCGCTTGAATATCAGCGAACAACAGGAGACTTGCCCCAATTATGAATAGTTTTTTCCCTTTCATGACAACTCTTTTCGTATTAATTCTCTTCTCGTGGAATACGTGTCAACGTATCCACTGTATTTATTGCTTCGTCCAATGGTTCATAATAGACTTTCAGCATGGCCGAATCTCGAATAAAATCTATATGACCAACTTCTATTTTGTTAATGTTCAATCCGGTACGAATTTTCAGATCTGCTATCAGTTCATCTCTGCGTTGCGGAACGATCAGTTCGATTCGGTCGTAAAGTACCAACTTGCATGCTACGTGTTTCAACCAATGATTGCCTTCACAAAGCCATACGCTGAGTATGAATAGCAGATTCGTTCCCACTAATTCGGCAAAACTGATATCGACGACAAGTGCATTGATAACCGAAATGGCGATGATGATGAAAAGATAAGTCATCTCGCGTACCGGCATTGATTCCGTTCGGTAACGAATGATACCAAAGATAGCAAATAATCCTAAAGCAAAACCCACTTTGAGCTTAACATTTCCCAATAAAAAAATCATGAGGAAAATACTGATGCTGATGAGGGTGAACGTGAAATAGTAATCACGGCGTCGGCTCTTCGGATAGTAAAAAAAGCGGATGACGGCAGTCACCATCAGCAAGTTAAAGAAAAAACGCACCAATAGCTCGGTAAAACCGACGTAATTTATGAGTCCTACATCCATTGTG
>CAVJQR010000210.1:0-3037 GCA_963651605.1 Agathobaculum sp. | reverse complement strand
CCATTGTGGATGCTTCAAATAATTCGTTCATAACTTGTTTCTGTCAGATGTTTATAAAATTTGATTGTTTATTTTCAATACCTTTTGTAATCTTGGTTTGAAACGATTTTGACGTAATTCCTTGTTGGTCAGTGCGCATCCGATACAGTATTTGCTGAAGGATGCCGGCTGGATATGTAGGTGCTGCAAAATGCTTTGCGCCGTAGACGGGCATCGTCCGTCTCGTTTTAGTTCAACCACCGCCAAGCCATTCAGCCCAAAATCATTTCCCTTGAGGAGGTTGTGAAAACGGATGTTGCAATCGATCGTCAGCCGTTCTGTCTTCGAAATGTTTACCAAAGTGATGCGTTTGAAGTGATTTTCCAATTGAGGAGAAAGCTGGTCCAACCGATACCATGCATATTGGCGAAGAAAATCGTCTCCACCTTCGGCGGTCAAAGACTCAATGGAAGACACCGCCATTCGCTTTTTGTCTGTTCTTCCTTTATTGTTTTTGTTCTTTACTTCCAAGAAGGAGAGGTGGGAAGTTACATACGTTCGAACCCTTATTTTCTCACGAACGGCATGCCCGCAGGCGTGGATCTGATACATTTCATGCATTGGCGTATCCAAATAAACGGTATGGTAGTCCATATCGCGCTCATGCTCTATTTCTTGCACAAGATAATCCTTCCGGGCGAGTTGCAGAAACCGGTATAACTCCTCCATAGAGAGAATATACTTGGTGTCGATTCTGTTCATCAGTCGGATAGCCCCCATTTCGTTTAATGAGATAGGAGCGAACATCGTCAAAAGATTTTGTTTCTCCATAGTTCCTATTTTTAGTGTTACAGTGACGAACAAGCTCAAATAATCTCATCGTTTTCGAGCCGGTTCTCTTGTTACAAAGATAGGATGGGGGTAGGGGCAACGCAAAAATATTCGATGAACGGCACACCCTATTCGGTGAACGGCTACTTCTTTTTCCCGATTGAACGACTTTGTAGGTAATTGACAAAATCCTCCTTATAGAGGTCTCCGACCGGAATCCATGTCTCTTTGTCCATCAAGATGCGCATTCTTTGGATTTCTTTCAATTGCTCCATATTGACAATAAACGAACGGTGAACTTGCAGGAAATTAGGAGCAAGATACTCTTTGATTTGTCGTAGCGTGGAGTGGGTGATGAGTGGCTTGGCCTCTGTTGTCGTGAAAATTCGCAAATAGTCGCTCATTCCTTCGATGTAACGGATATCCTTCTGGTCGATTCTTACGTATTTGTACTCAATCTTGATATAGAGCGAGTTGGAAACAGCCGGTGTCGCATTGGAACTCATTTGCAGGTTGAATTGCTGCAGTACGCGGTTGGCCGCACGTTGAAAATCGGCAAAACCAAAAGGCTTCAGCAAATAGTCGACAGGGGCCACCCGAAAGCTGTCTACCGCATATTGTGCATAGGCGGTTGTGAAGACGATCAGCGGACGTTTCGACAAAGATTCCACAAAGTCCAATCCGTTGAGGTCCGGCATGTTGATGTCGATAAACAGGGCATCAATCTCCTGTTCATTCATCACTTTCATCGCTTCCATGGCATCCTCGCAAACGGCCACCAAATCGAAATAAGGTATCTTGGTGATGTAGTTTCGTAGCTTTTCGAGGGCGATGGGCTCATCGTCCACTGCCAGACATTGAATGTTTCTCGTCATAGATTGGAATATTTAATGTTACAGAATAGATCTCCTTGCCGGTACGTATGTCTAATGTGTAATTGTTTCCGAACAACAAATCGAGACGCTTGCGGACATTTTCCAAACCGATTCCTCCTTCGGCCGGGTGATTCTCGTCTTTGGAAGGTGGAATGCTGTTCAAGCATCCAAAACAGATCCGATTGTCTTCCATTACAGACAAAACCACATGAATGAAAGAGGGCTGGCGGTAGCTTATCCCATGTTTGAAAGCATTTTCAATGAACACGATAAAAAGCAGCGGCGGTACCAATATTTTGTCGGAAATACACTCGGGAAGTGAGAGGCTGATGCTGACTTTCTTGCTGGAGCAACGTTGCTGCATCAGCTGTACATAGTTGGAAATGAACGCCGCTTCCTGCGATAGGGGTACCAATTGTTTGCCGCCTTCATACAAGGTGTAGCGCAACAGTTTTGAGAAATTGATGACCATCTCTTGCGCTTTCTCCGGGTCCACTTCGATCAAGGAATGGATATTGTTCAGCATGTTCATCAGAAAATGCGGCTTGAGTTGTGCTTTCAGATATTTCAGTTCAAGTTGTAGTTCCGTCTTTTCCAGCTGTTGCATTTTCTCTTGTTCCTTTTGCATTCGGAAAAGGAGAACAATCGTTAGGTTACAACCTAACATCAACATGGCAATGACACAATCCATCATGTAGCCCGGCGTCTTTCCTTTTTCAGGCGGGGCCGGTTGGTGTATGTCGTCTTCGTGGCGAGGTCCTTCCGGATGGACAGGCGGCTTCATTCGGTCGGTGAACTCCATCCGGGCAGGGGGTGGAACATCTTTCCGAAAATCATGCCTTTTAAAGCTGACGTATTGGAAAAGTGTAAAACAGGCAAGCAGTCCGCACGTAACCAACAAGTAGGAAACTGTGCGTCGTGGCAATGGAAATCGGGGGATGATGAAGCGGTTGTGTATGAGGAACAAAACGATGAAAGGAATGAAACTCGTCCACATGCTTCCCACTTCACTCCATTGGAAGTTGGACGTGCTGTCCAGGGCTCTGTCAACGACCGGGTATAAAAGGACCCAAAGCCAGAGTACCATGTAAACATGCCATTGCCGCAACTGAAATCTCATATCCGATGACTCAACTTTTTTATCAACATGCAAAAATAGCGAATAGGCGAGAGGTGAAAAAGAAGATTCGACGAATTGCGCTTTTTTTTCTGCAAACAGTCGGTAAGAACATACGAGTTTCAGAAAATTTTCTCGGCATGAAACTGCAGTTTGTTCGGCATGAAACTGCAGTTTTCCCCCGAGTGAACTGCAGTTTTCTCCGCATAAAACCGGAGTTTGCTTTGGACCGCCT
>CAVJQR010000209.1:0-4812 GCA_963651605.1 Agathobaculum sp. | reverse complement strand
CGGGACTTTTTGACGAACAATTTCTCTTACATCTATCAATTTGACCAATTCTTCTTTCATTTCGAACCAATCTTACAAGGTACAAACATACAAAAAAAGTATGAAATCCATAACATCTATTTAGAAAATGCAACCATATAATATGTTTTTCAGCAAAAGATGGCCGCTTTTCCTGCCCGAAGAGCGTATAGCATAGAAGAGCAGCTCTCGAAAAACAACTTTTGTTTTTATATAAAGCTCGGTTGATATTGTTGAAAGTAAACGAGTTGTGTGTATAAATGTGAAATTTTTGATTTTATCGGTCGGGTAGTGGGTGGTTTAAATCTATTTTATTTAGTACATTTGTTCCTACTTATAATTTATAAATTTCTAAGCGGATGAAAACACATTTCTCAAGAGGAGCAATATGGCTCGTTTGTATGCTGGTCTCCTTCAGCATGTATGCCGGCGACAAAGCCAGCTTTTTGAAAAAACAATTCACGACAGACAATGGCTATAAACTGAATTACAGAATATTATACCCGCTGAATTATTCTCCGGAGAAGAGTTATCCTGTTATTCTGTTCTTGCATGGATCGGGCGAACGGGGCAATGACAATGAAGCACAACTGATACACGGCGGCGACATGTTGGCTTCGTATGAGAACCAAGCCAAGTATCCGGCCATTATTATTGCTCCCCAATGCCCGGAGGGTGAGAAATGGTCGGAATATGTTCACCCCAGCCAAAACAATGGTGTTCGTCTTTTCCCTGCTTCGCCACAGGCAACACCGGCCATGAAAGCAGTTAAGCAACTGTTGGACAGCTATATTGCAAAAGGAATCGTCGATACGAAACGGATTTATATTACAGGTTTGTCGATGGGGGGTATGGGAACATTCGATGCCGTTCTCCGCTATCCAAATTTCTTTGCGGCAGCCACTCCTATTTGCGGCGGAGCAAATCATCAGCGATTGTCCACCTTCAGAGGAAAGACCGGCTTTTCAATTTATCATGGCGAGGACGATGATGTGGTGAATCCGAAGTGGTCGCACGAAGCTTACGAGACATTGAAGAAAATCAATGCGGATGTACGCTGTAAGTTCTATCCGGGTGTTAAGCACAACAGTTGGGACAATGCTTTTGCCGAGCCTGACTTTTTGGGCTGGATGTTTCAACATAATCTATAATGAATCCGATGAAAAAAATAATTCTATTCGTATTGTCGCTGATGGCTCTGCCGATGTGGGCGCAGAACAAAGAGTTCGTTCCGGCCGAGAATGCCACGTTTAAAACGGATCGTAGCGACGGGCGTTATCTCAGTTCGCGGGCTGTGGCAAATCAGTTGATGAAGCAGAAAGAGCCGGCCTTGGCTTTTCGCACCTCTATGCAGAAAGAAGATTTCCCTATATGGCGAGAAAATGCACGGGCGTGCATGCGGCAACTCATGAAGCACCCTATTCTGCAAAATCTTCCTCAGCCGGTTCGGGTCAGTACAACGCAGCGTGATGGCTATCGGGTCGAGAAATGGGAGTCCTATCCCCTGCCCGATTGCGTAGTTCCCTACTTGGTGTTGATTCCAGATGGGGCAGATGCCAAGAAACCGCTTCCGGCTGCTTTGTGTATCCCTGGGTGGGGTGGGACAAAAGAGGAGTTGGCAGGCGAGCCTCAACTCTATCGTCCTGACAAACCTACGACAGAGAGCAAGAACGCAATGGCTTACAAATATGTGAAAATGGGCATTGTTGCTGTGGCTGTCGACAATCCGGGCAGTGGAGAGTTGGCCGATTTGGAAGTAAAAGCCGGTTCGTTCTCTTACGATTTCAAGAACTTTGCCCGTGCGCTCGTGGAGATTGGCTGGAGTTACTTGGGCTATGCATCCTATACCGACCAGCATATTCTGAATTGGATGAAGAAACAACCGCTGATGCGGAAAGATCGTCTGATTGTCAGCGGTTTCTCTTTCGGCACGGAGCCGTTGATGGCATTGGGGGCTTTGGATGAATCGATCTATGCGTTTGTCTATAATGATTTCTTGTGCCGAACGCGTGAGCGTGATTTCGTGCTGACGATGCCGAATGAAAACGGATTGCGTGGCTGGCCCAACGACATCTCACATCTGATACCGGAGTTTCTTTGCAACTTCGACTTCCCTGATATGGTGGCTTCGTTAGCACCGCGTCCGGTCATCTGTACGGAGGGTGGTTTGGATCGTGACTTGCAGATGGTGGCCAAGGCTTATGAGTTGTCGGGCTATCCGCAAAATTTCACCTATTATCATTACAAGGAATTGCAGGATCCATCCAAGCGAAAGGATATAAAAGAGCTTCCTGAGGGATTGGATTTGGATACCTTTTTCCGGTTGACAAACGTACAACCGAAGAACCATTACTTCAAATCGGAGTACATTCTTCCGTGGTTGAAAAATTTACTGGGGTTGTAATGGAGGATAGATGCGGAGCTTTCTGCCATTAATTGCGATGTTTTGTAGAGTTTGTTCGGGAGAAAACTTTAGTTTGTTCCCGAACAAACTGCAGTTCTCTCCGCACTAAACTGTAATTTGCTGCTGGAGGACTGTGATTGAGTTCGTTATCTCTCTTTTAGATGGACTTGAGATATTGGAAAAATCCAAAACATTTCATTATATTTGTGCAGACAACTCATGCGTTGACAAAACAAGATAATTCAATAATCGTATAATACTAATTAAATTACAATGCTGAAAAAGTTATTATTGGGCCTCATGTTGTTAGGCGCATTGCCGTTGGAAACATATGCTGCCCCCAAGAAAACAACATTCGAGATAAAGGACGGTAATTTTTACCGCAATGGAGAGGTGACACGCATCCTTTCGGGCGAGATGCACTATGCACGCATCCCACACGAATACTGGCGCCATCGCTTGCAGATGATGAAGGGAATGGGATTGAATACGGTGGCCACTTATGTGTTTTGGAACCTCCACGAAACAGAGCCGGGCAAGTGGGATTTCGAGGGCGACAAGAACTTGGCGGAATACATTCGCATAGCAGGAGAAGAGGGTATGATGGTGATCCTTCGTCCGGGTCCTTACGTTTGTGCAGAATGGGAGTTCGGTGGCTATCCTTGGTGGTTGCAGAATATCGAGGGTATGGAAATCCGTCGCGACAACGAACAGTTCCTGAAATGTACCAAGACTTATATCGAGCGTCTGTATCAAGAGGTAGGTTCTCTTCAATGTACTAAGGGTGGGCCGATCATTATGGTGCAATGCGAAAATGAATTTGGTTCGTATGTGGCTCAGCGAAAAGATATTCCATTGGAAGAACACCGCTCGTACAATGCTAAAATCAAGAAACAATTGGCAGATGCCGGATTCGATGTTCCCTTGTTTACTTCCGATGGTAGTTGGCTGTTTGAAGGCGGTTCGACTCCGGGAGCATTGCCTACGGCCAACGGCGAGTCGGATGTGGAAAATTTGAAGAAGGTAGTCAATGAGTATCACGACGGCAAGGGTCCGTATATGGTTGCCGAGTTCTACCCTGGATGGTTGATGCATTGGGCTGAACCATTCCCGCAAATTTCTGCTTCTGAAATCGCAAAGGAGACAGAAAACTTCTTGAAAAACGATGTGTCATTCAATTATTATATGGTGCACGGCGGAACAAACTTCGGTTTTACATCGGGTGCCAACTATGATAAGAAGCGAGACATTCAGCCGGATATGACAAGTTACGATTACGATGCCCCTATCAGTGAAGCAGGATGGGTAACTCCGAAATACGACACACTGCGTACAGTCATCCAAAAGTATGTGAAGCATAAGATTCCGGCTGCTCCGGCACCGATTGCAACCATCGAGATCCCGTCTATCAAACTGAATCGTGTGGCTGATCTTTTAGGCTATGCAGAAACACTTACTCCGGTGGCTTCAGACAAACCGATGACATTCGAACAGCTGAACCAAGGATATGGCTATGTTTTGTATTCCCGTCATTTCAACCAACCGATCAGTGGCACACTGCAACTGGAGGGATTGCGCGACTTTGCAGTAGTATATGTGAATGGCGAGAAGGTGGGCGAATTGAACCGCAACACGCAGACATACGAGATGGAAATTGATATTCCGTTCAATGCCACACTTCAGATCTTGGTGGAAAACATGGGCCGCATCAACTATGGTGCACGCATCGTGGAAAACAATAAGGGTATCATTAGTCCGGTTATTATAGACGGTAAAGAGATTACCGGCGAGTGGAATATGTACCAATTGCCGATGAATTCTGTCCCGGAGTTGAGCGACATGGGCCGTTATGCATCGTCTAACACCACCTCAAAAGCCGAGAAACTGAAAGGAACTCCGGTGGTATACGAAGGAACTTTCACCTTGAACGAAACAGGTGATACGTTTATTGATATGGAAAACTGGGGTAAGGGTATCATTTTCATCAACGGTAAGAACATCGGCCGTTATTGGAAAGTGGGCCCACAACAGACATTATACATCCCGGGAGTATGGTTGAATAAAGGCGAGAACAAGATTGTCATCTTCGAACAACTGAACGATGATGCAAAAACAGAAGTCAGCACGTTGAAGACTCCGAAGCTTCAGGTCTTGAAGAATCTGTGATAATAATAATTTCCCATAGGAACACTTACCACACTCCTATGGGAAATTTTTTTGTTTATCTACGTATATTAATGTATTATATTCTTGTAAACTTATATTTATTAAAATATTTTTACCATTAAACCCCCGATAAAGGGTGTGTGGTAATAAAATTTTTTATAACTTTGTTAGGATTTTAAAAAAGAATATTGAGCTTTCTTTTTGAAGTAGATGTCCGTGAAAAA
>CAVJQR010000208.1:0-4833 GCA_963651605.1 Agathobaculum sp. | reverse complement strand
GTTTGCTTATCTGTATAGCGATGATTTTCAGGAATATCTTTCGATGCGGAAGCGGATTTCGTGGAAGAGTGCAGCACTCGTTTTTGCCAACATCGTGTGGCTTTTGCCCGTGGTCAACCTATTGTCGTGGCTGAATGAAAAGCTGACACTGCCGGCATGGGCGGCCGCTATCGAGTCGTGGATGCAGACATACGAGGAGCAAGCCCAAGCTTTTACGGAAAAACTAATAGATGGAGGTGGAGTTTGTCCCTATCTTTCAAACTTGATTGTTATTGCTTTGATGGCGGCCCTTGCCGAAGAATTCCTTTTTCGAGGAGCCTTGCAGCGCATTATCGGTCAATGGAAAACCAATCATCATGCGGTTATATGGTTGGTGGCCATCCTTTTCAGTGCTTTTCATCTGCAGTTTTATGGCTTTCTTCCACGTATGATATTGGGCGCGTATTTTGGTTATTTGTTGTGGTGGAGCAAGAGTATTTGGTTGCCGGTCTGCGCTCATTTTTTCAACAATGCCATCAGTGTGACGCTGATGTCGAGCGATGCGGTGAGCGACTCTGAATTTGTCACGGCTGAAATCGGCGACGACCATCTTGTTTATTATGGGGTTTTGGCTTTAGTCTCGTTGATTCTTTTTGCATTGACGAACCGTTTGCTGAAAAAGATGCTGGGCTCACAGCCAACAATACAAGAGTTTTGAAAAAATTTCTCCGCATAAAACTCCGGTTTTCTCCCGAGTGAACTGCAGTTTTGTGCCGAGAAACTTTTCTGAAACATTGGAATCGTGTGGCAGATGTTCGGGAGAAAGCAGAAAAGAAGTGAAGAGTAGAATCTGTTTTCGCTGTTGGAAAAGGTGGTTTGTAAGGCATTTTTTACTATCTTTGTGGCTGTTTCGGATGTTGTTTTCGGGATAAAATGCGCCCGTTTACAACAATTTATGCAAACAATGTTGCGATATTGGAAGAATAAACCTAATTTTGCACCCTAAAATTTGGATAATATATTAATTAAATAAATAGAACATCAGAATGAACGTTTCTCTTATTAACAATGATTCTGTTAGAGGGATCATCAAGTTGGAAATAGTAAAGTCTGACTATGAAGCAGCGGTTGATAAAACCTTGCGTGGCTTCCGTCAGAAAGCCAACGTCCCCGGATTCCGTAAAGGTATGGTTCCGATGGGAATGGTGAAGAAAATGTATGGCAAACAAGCTTTAGTAGAAGAAGTAAACCGTCTGGTTTCAGAAAACTTGTTCAAATACATCCAAGACAACAAGTTGAACATCTTGGGCGAACCGTTGGCAAGCGAGGCAGAACCGTCTGCAGTAGATTTCGACAAACAAGAAGATTTCGTATTCAACTTTGATGTAGCGATCGCTCCGGAGATCCACATGGAGTTGAGCAAAGAAGATACATTGCCCTATTATGAAGTGAAGATCGACGACGACATGCTGAACAAGCAAGTTGAAGCCTATACATCCAACTTCGGCACATACGAAAAGGCTGAAGAAGTTGAAGAGCGTGACTTGGTAAAAGGTACAGTGGCCGAGTTGGAAAACGGCACTCCGAAAGAGGGTGGCGTTGTAAAGACAGACGCTGTTTTGATGCCAATGTATATCAAGGACGAAGCTGAAAAGGCTAAGTTCATCGGCGCAAAAGTTAACTCTGTTGTCGTATTCAACCCGAACAAGGCTTATGAAGGTGCTGAAGCAGAAATCGCAAGCTTCTTGGGCGTTGAGAAAGAAAAAGTGGCAGAGTTGACAGGCGATTTCAGTTTCGAGATCTCAGAAATCTCTCGTCATAAGAACGCTGAGCTGAACCAAGAGTTGTATGACAAGGTATTTGGTGAAAACGTCGTAACAAGCGAAGAGGAATTCAAGGAGAAGATCCACGAAGCTTTGGCAGAGCAGTTCACTCCGCAGAGCGACTTCAAGTTCTTGAACGATGCCCGTGAGGTATTGTTGAAGAAAGCAGGCGAATTGAAATTCGCTGACGATATCTTGAAACGTTGGTTGCTCGTTGCAAACGAAAAGAATACGGCAGAGAACATCGAAAAAGAGTTCTCTCACATCACAGAAGATTTGTCATACCACTTGGTGAAAGAACACTTGGTTAAGTCTAACGGATTGAAGGTGGAAGATGCCGACATCAATGACTTCGCCAAGCGTGTTGCCAAGGCTCAGTTTGCACAATATGGCATGTTGTCGGTTCCTGAAGATGTTTTGGACAACTATGCGAAAGAGATGTTGAAGAACAAGCAGACACTGCAGAACATCTTGGATCGTGCTGTTGAAGAAAAATTGGCTGCTTGGTTGAAAGAGCAAGTGACAATCGACAAAAAAGAGGTTTCAGCTGAAGAATTTGCTAAATTGTTCGAATAAGAAACAACCCCTTTTTTAAGATATAGGAAACCGACTTCAGCCGATCCCCATCGCTGAGGCCGGTTTTTTTATCCTCTTATCCACAGATCACAAACCTTATCCTATCTGGAAATCATCAAAAAAAATTTTTTTGATGATGAAAAATAATTGTTTCAATTGGATTTTATTTATAACTTTGTTTATCCGTTGAATGAAGAAAAACTCATCATTATTTACGGCGGACTAAAAGATTAACAGGAACTATATGGAAGATTTTAGAAAGTATGCTACCAAACATTTAGGTATGAGCGGTACGGCGCTGGATAGTTATATGAACCATGTAAATATCACAAGCAGCTTTATCTCTCCTACGATTATTGAAGAACGGCAGTTGAACGTGGCTCAGATGGATGTATTCTCTCGTTTGATGATGGATCGTATCATCTTTTTGGGAACCCAAATCGATGACTATACGGCCAATGTCATTCAGGCCCAGTTGCTGTATCTCGACTCAAGTGATCCCGGGAAAGACATATCGATCTACATCAACTCGCCGGGCGGCTCTGTTTATGCCGGATATGGAATCTACGACACGATGCAGTTTATCGGCTCGGATGTTTCCACGATTTGTACCGGTATGGCAGCATCAATGGCTTCCGTATTATTGGTGGCCGGAGCAAAAGGCAAGCGCTTTGCCTTGCAACATTCGCGCGTGATGATCCATCAGCCGCTGGGTGGTGCCCAAGGACAAGCTTCAGACATTGAGATTGCCGCTCGTGAGATCTTGAAAGTCAAGAAAGAATTATATACAATCATCTCGGAGCATTCGGGCAAACCGTTTGACGAAGTGATGAAAGACAGCGATCGCGATTATTGGATGACTTCGCAAGAGGCCAAAGAATATGGTATGATTGATGAGATTTTAACACGAAACAAAAACTTGTTGAAGTAATGGGCGAACCCCATTGCCGGTAAAAGATAATCAATTAATCAGATATTTATGGCCAAATCAAATGAGACTTGTACTTTTTGTGGGCGTTCGAGTCGAGATGTTCTGCTGTTGATCAATGGTATCAATGGGGCAATCTGCAACGAATGTGCCGAACAGGCCCACGAAATAGTCAAGGAACGATTGAAAGGACAAACTTCGGATATAGGTCTTGATCGGGAAGATCTGCCCAAACCGGAAGATATAAAAGCTTTCTTGGATCAATATGTGATCGGGCAAGACGATGCCAAACGCTATTTGGCCGTCTCTGTCTACAACCATTACAAGCGATTGTTGCAAGATAAAACAGACGATGATGTCGAAATTGAAAAATCGAATATCATCATGGTCGGTTCGACAGGAACCGGCAAAACATTGCTGGCACGCACCATTGCGAAGTTGTTACATGTGCCGTTTGCCATTGTCGATGCGACGGTATTGACGCAAGCCGGCTATGTCGGTGAAGATATCGAAAGCATTTTGACCCGACTACTGCAAGCAGCCGATTACGATGTTGATGCTGCCCAGCGCGGTATTGTCTTTATCGATGAAATAGATAAGATAGCTCGCAAGGGCGACAATCCTTCGATCACACGCGACGTAAGTGGTGAAGGTGTACAGCAAGGATTGTTGAAATTGCTGGAAGGCTCGGTGGTGAATGTGCCCCCTCAGGGTGGACGCAAGCATCCGGAGCAAAAGATGATCCCCGTCGACACCAAGAATATATTGTTTATTTGCGGTGGTGCGTTCGACGGAATAGACAAGAAAATTGCACAGCGACTCAATACGCGGGTGGTAGGATATGCAGCCAATATGGAAACGGCCCAGGTGGATCGAAACAATTTGCTGAAATATATTACCCCTGCCGACTTGAAATCGTTCGGTCTTATTCCCGAAATCATAGGTCGATTGCCTATACTGACCTACTTGAATCCGTTGGATCGGACGGCATTGCGCAATATATTGACAGAGCCTAAAAACTCTATCATCAAACAGTATATAAAACTGTTTGCAATGGATGGTATCGAATTGGTCTTTGATCCTGAAACGTATGAGTTTATTGTGGACAAAGCCATGGAATTTAAATTGGGGGCTCGTGGCCTTCGTTCCATTGTAGAAGCAATCATGATGGATGCGATGTTTACGATGCCGTCGAAGCATGAGACGAAACTCCATGTTACGTTGGAATATGCAAAAGACAAATTTTCCAAGACGGATATTAACCGATTGCAAATAGCAGGATAATAGTAGCAAACCTATTTCTAATAATACATGTTGTATGGCTAAGAAAGATAAGATAACAGAGGCGCTGAAAAGGTATTTTGGCTTCGACGCATTCAAAGGTAATCAGAAAGAGATTATAGAAAATGTGTTGGCTGGCAAAGACACGTTTGTGCTCATGCCGACCGGAGGAGGTAAATCATTATGCTATCAACTTCCGTCGTTGATGATGGAAGGAACGGCAATAGTGGTCTCTCCCTTAATCGC
>CAVJQR010000207.1:3359-4837 GCA_963651605.1 Agathobaculum sp. | reverse complement strand
GTTGGAAATGGCGGTATTGTATTGTATATTTGCAGCAGAGTTGAATTTACATATACAAACAAAATGGAAAAACAGCATATTCTTGACAATTTGTTTCATGGCTTGGCAAAAGACCAAACCTATTTCCCGTTGCCCTTTTTCTTGAAGGATATTTATCTTTCTTGCAAAAAAAACGGGCGAGACTTCGTTTCAAGCATCACCATTCCGGTACGTTACGATATGGATCCGACGATCGATCCGTCCCGGCTTGCAAAAGCGGTGGCCGATGCAGTCGGAGCGCATGCCTGTTTCTCGGCTGCCCTTACGGAAAAAGAGGGGATGCCTTATCTTGTGCGCTCACATTTTGGAGAGCCGTCTGTCCCCGTCGTAGAAGCCGACGGCGAAGAGGAGGCCGAGGCACTCATCAGGCAAATCCAAGCATCGCCCATCAAGGCAGAGGGGCCATTGTACCGGTTTGCGATCATCTCCTCTCCATCAAAAACCTATCTGATAGGAGGTGTTAACCATACGATTTGCGATGCCTCGAGCATATTTTCCCTGTCCAGAGAGATCTTTGCCCGGTATGATGGCAAAAAAGTCAGCCCCGAAGAGGTCGACATGTATGATTGGATTACCTTTTATGATGATTTTATTCAAAGCGACAAAGCAAAGGATTTGGTAGAGGAGTTCGGGCAATTGTTGGAAGGGTTCGATCCGGTTGTGCCCCATTCGGAGCATGACGAGAGGGCATCCCTTAGGGAGCAATTGTTTGGCAAAGACGAACATACGCAGTTCGGCCAATTTGCCAGAAAAATAGGGATGAGCGCCGACAGTATCTTCTTGGCCGCCTTTACGTTGCTTCTGATGCGGGCCGATGGAAAACGAAACTGTTGCCACATGACCACCTACCACAGGCGGCTGAACGGCCGGATGCAGCAGCTTCAATCTTGTGTCGTCGGGCGGGCCCCGATTGCGGTTTCCCTTCCGGAGTCCGATTTGGTGGCCGACTATCTGACCCATTACAATGAACGTTTCAAGCTACTGGCGAAAAAATACAGCCTGGTCCATATGCCCATTGAACACAAGTATGCGGCATATATCGACACGCCGAACATCAACATGGTGTCAATCCCCAAGATGGAAATAGGCGGCACGGAAACCTATCTCCAATTGCCGAATTTATCGATACAGAAGCATTCTCTCTTTGTTTATTTCTTTTTTAATCCTGATGGAACGGTACAATTGCTCATGATGTCAACACGTTACGATGCGGAGCAGCTGAAGGATTTGTCCAAAGACCTACGGCATATTTTGGACAGTTTCGGTACAGTAGAAAAACTGTCGGAGATCTGAGGTGAACAAGAGTGTTTTTTTACGGAATAAATTTGAAATAAAAACAAAAAACAGAGACCGAAGAATTCAAGAATATTCCCTATCTTTGTACTCATAATAAACAATAAAAAGAAAAACAATGGCTTACAAGATCGCTGTCGTTACAC
>CAVJQR010000207.1:0-3349 GCA_963651605.1 Agathobaculum sp. | reverse complement strand
GTTACACCATTTCACAATGTGAAAATGGACCTTTTTGAAAAATGTGAAGCCGCTATGCGTTCTCAAAGCATCGGTTTCGAGAATGTTGAATGGGTTATCGTGGTGCATAATTCCGAGCCACACTATTTGCCCGAGCTCCAAGAAAGGTTTGCCAATGACCCGAACGTGGTGATTGAACCACTGACGGATAACCATCGCACACCGTCATCTCCGCGTAACTATGGATTGAAATTTGTGACGGCTCCCATGGTGGGCTTTCTTGATGGAGACGACTATTATACGCAGAATTGCTTGGAAGAGGTCGTGAAGAACGTAGCCGAGACAGGGGCCGATGTTGTCAATGTCAGACGGGAGTGCATAGAAAAGACGAAATCAAACGTGCAGTTGAAAATATTGTCCCTCTTCAACAATACCGAGCGCCGCATTGTTATGGACCAAGGACATTGGAGAACGGATATGATTTTCAATATGCGCTATGGCATCTCTACCGCCTACTTTATAGATATGTCCCTTATTCGCACAGGATTGGCTTTCAATAATGAAATCCTGATGGCCGAAGACTATATGTTCATTATACAATGTTTGGCCCGGTCAAAGCGTATTTGTTTCCTGAATCAATTGATCGGTTACGAATATATCATGAACGATGGCTCCTTGCTGCAGTCGAAAAAATCGGCGGATTTGGTGCAGATTTATGCCCAAGGCTTTAAGGATATTTTTGAAGAACTGAAGAGGTGCGGTGTGGACAATCGCATGACAATCGTTCTCCTGTTGAGCCTTTTGAGTATTTTCATTGTCAATTGCCCGGATATGACTCTCGAGATTCGCCGCAAGATAAAGGAACTGTTGTTGCCGTATCTGACCGATCTCACCTCGTTAAAGCCTAACAAGGCAGTCCCAGAGGACGTATTCAATTTGAAATTGGCCCTCATCTATGAAGTCATTTTCAACCCGGAAAGGACCATCGAGTCAATCATTCAGGATCAAGTGGCCGGAGTGGTTGAGATGCGAAAGATATTATCAGTCAACAAAAATACGGATATCGGCCTGCGAAACGGATTCGAATCGATCAACTTGTTGGACGCATACCAGTTCCGCATGCCACTGACCGATGCTGCATTTTATAAGCCATTGGTGGATCTGCAGTGCCGGGTCGGCGAGGTGAACCTCCTGACGCACTATTCACCGATCCTCTATTTTCGCACAGCAGCAGACGTACTTGTCCCCTGTACGGAAGAACATTGGAAACCCTACCACGAAGCAGTCGACACGATTGTAAGCGGTCATCACAACCTGTTCCTTTCACAAAGCAAACAGATTGAGGGTACGACGGCCGACGAAGCCGAGATCGATACGTTGGGCAGTGCGCTTGTCAAGGCCTATTTCCAACGTCATTATATGAAATCGGGCCGTATCACTGCCCGTTTCGCTTCCTCGATCGAGAACTATTTTGCCCAAGGAGAGGGCGATGATAGCTATCAACGTATGGCGGCCGAGAGCTTGGCCGATACGGAACCGGACCAGATCGTGGCCTTTACTTGCGAGGAAGTGGTGGACTTCTTCCGCTACCTCGAGCAGCATTGGCAGCAACTGTTGGAGACAGCCCCCTGTTCAGAGAGCCGGAAGGCCGCGTTGAAAGCCATCTTCGAAGGAGGCTTTGCCGAGCCGATCGCCACGAAGATTTGGCCGAAGCTGCAGAAGGTGGTTGCCTTCGGATCGGGCGAACACTATCCGGCTTGCGAAGAGATGAAAAAATATACGGGAACCCTTACCCACAACCACGGCTATTACTTCACGGAAGAGGCGATCTTGGCAAAGGCTTCGGCCGACGAATCGAACCTGTTCGAGTGTGTTCGCGGCGACAACTTCTACGAGTTGATCCCATTGAAAGAGGAGTCTGCTCCGGTTTTGTGGACACAAGTCGTAAAGGGAGCTCCCTATCAATTGGTGGTAACCAACAAAGCGGGCCTCTATCGATACACGACCGAGCACTTTATCTGTCCGCAGGAGGTCACGCGTGAATCCATCCTATTTACCATCTATTAAGGATGAACAGTCATAAAGAGGTAGAGTCATTAGGCTCTGGGCCGGTCGGAAAACTATTTTTCCGATTGGCTTTGCCGGCAATCTTCAGCCATTTTATCGTATTGGCCAAGAATATGTTGGACCGTTTGTTCGTAGGACATATTGCGGAATGCGGCGGCGATTCGCTCACGGCTATCGGAGTGGTGACCCCCATCATCCTATTTTCTACGACGATAGCGGTGATCGTTGCCGGCGGGGCTCCGCTGATGTCCATCTTTTTAGGACAGCGGGAAGAGGATAAAGCCCATCATGTGGTGGGCTCCGGTCTGGCCTTTATTGTCGCCGTCAGCCTGGCGTTTGCCATCGTGGTGCGTCTCTTTGCGAAGGATATTCTCTATTTTGTGGGTTCCAGCCCCACCATTTATCCCTATGCCGAATCCTATCTTACGATTGTGGTTTGGGGCTTTTTGCCGGTAAATCTGATGGTCGGAATGTGCAATTTCCTCACCGGGCAAGGGCTTATTCGCCGCGTGATGCGATTGATGGCGCTATCTGTTGTCTTGAACATGGTGCTCGATCCCATCTTGATCTTCGGCTTGGATATGGGAATACGCGGTGCCGCCTGGGCGAATGCCATAAGTATGGTCCCATCGTCCCTACTTCTTCTCCGCGAGTTGTTCGGGAAAGGCAACCCTATTGAGCTGAAATGGCAACATCTGTGGCCGCAATGGAAGCTTTTGGGGAGTTGTTTGGCATTGGGTTTTAGCCCTTATCTCTCATTGTTGTGCGACACGTTTGCCTGTACCCTCTATAACCGCTCGCTTTTATCGTATGGAGGCGATGCTGCCGTGGGGGCAATGGCCATCTATTATTTGATTTATCAACTTTTTTACAACCTGTTTTTAGGATTGTCCGTCGGCATGATGCCGATCATTACCTACAGTTTCGGCCAGGGAAATATCGGCCGCGTGCAACAATGTGCCCGGCTGCTGTTCTGTTCGTCGTTCGTCATAAGCATTTCGCTATGGCTGATTTTGATGATTTTCCCATCGGCGATATCCCACGTCTTCACCAACGATACCGAATTGGCTACATACACCGCACAATATATCCGCCGCTACTTCTTCTGTAGCTGGTTGTTGGGTGGTTGCCTGGCGGGAATCAATATCTTACGCTTCCTTCGCCAAGTCAAACGCTCTATCTTGTTGGTCGTATACCAGAAGATCTTATTGACCATCCCGTTGCTATTGGTGTTGCCACGTTTGTGGCGAACCGACCCGGTGGCCTCGATCTTTTCGACAACTCCCATCGTCGATACGTTGAC
>CAVJQR010000206.1:3081-4887 GCA_963651605.1 Agathobaculum sp. | reverse complement strand
GCCGAAGACGGGACTCGAACCCGTGACCCACGCATTACGAATGCGTTGCTCTACCAACTGAGCCACTTCGGCAATCGTTTATTCTTTTCCTAAACCGAGCGCAAAGATATGGAATTTATTCGACATCTGAAAGAAGTTTCGATAAAAAATTATCCAAATCGGCATCTAAATCTTTTAACAGGGGGTCGTCGATACGAAGGTTTTCATCGTCGATGAAGAGCAACTCTTCAATTACCACGAAGTCGTCATCTGTCAAACTTACGGATAATGGCTTGATAAATCGCGGATTATCGAACATCTCTTTGGACACCAAGGTCGTCAAAACTGTTCGAATGGCTTCGGCTACCCGTTGGTTGAACGCGGCTTCTTCTTCTGTGTTGTTGACCCAATCGAAGATAACGGTCTTCTCAATCAAGTTTTCTTCTTCATCATATATTTGCACTTCGCCGCTTTCTTGATCGGCTTGAACATAAATATCACTGATGAAATTGCCTTTGACATTCTTGATCATTTTGTCGATGGCCGCTGTGAAAAGATTCTCCAATACGGATTGAATTTGTGATGCGCTCGTTTTCATATACTGTCTCTTGTTGTATTTTAATCCCCCAAAAGTAACAAATATTCTGATTACTTGTTACCGATTTGTACATTTAGTTTCTTGTCCGATTGAATTCTTGCATTGAGTACATCGATGTAAGCCTTCAACAATACGGCATCTTTCGAGGTGTTGTTTTCTGATTTACCAAAGAGATCATACGATTTTTGCGCCCATTCGGCAGCCTTTTCCAATTTGTTTTGCATTTCGAGGGCGAGGGCAACGTTCGAACTAAGTTTGGCTTGGCTCGCACTATCCTTGGTTTTGTTGAAAAGAGCTTCCCACATGGCCGCAGCCTCTTCCCATTTTCCGGCTGAGGCATAGGCGGCCGCCTCTTTCCATCGTGAGTTGGCGTTGTTGTAATACCATCTTGTCTCTTCACTCCAATGCGGAACAAAGTAAGTTGCTACCCTGCTTCCTAAATATTCACCGGCGAGGCGAAGGGCATAGCTTGAGGAGGGGAGATAGTAGTCAAGCAGTTTTAAATCCTCTGCTGCTTGTTCGAACTCGACCGAGTCGCCGATCAAGATCGTAGCAAGTGGTTTGTCTCGGTTGGGAATATAGGCTCGCATGATACCGCTCATGTCGACCCTTGTAGTGCCGTTCACGAATCCTCCGCCGAGGCTTGTCACCTCTTTCTTCATGGAAAATAGCATTTTGTCGAGCGAAATGATGGCATCCACACCATTGGTCTCACAAAGATCTTCCACCTGCTCGCGGTTTAAACGTTGATCTTTGAAATCGCTTAGTTGATTCTTTCCTTCTTGCAGAAAATCGTGAAAAAGAAGTACATCATCGAAATAGTCTGTGTTTAGGATCGTTTTTCCACAAGCTGTACAGAGGTCGAACAGGGCACTGTCTGCCTTGGCTTTGGCCGTATCTTGTACGACCCCCAACAGGGTATAGGTATATCCACTATTTTCCGGTTGGGCCACGGCGTTGTTTACCATCAGAATCTTCCGTACCTCTTTCGGGAAGGTTACTTCCCCGGGGTTGCAAGTCTCGATGCTTACGTAATTGATTCCTCCGCATGCTGTCAGTAAGGCCGATAGCCCTAATAAGATGATACTCTTTTTCATTGGTTGTCTGTTTATAAAAAGAATTCAATGGCGCTGATCTTTTTTCTCCGTTTGCTTACTGCTGAAAAAAGGCTCTCCTTTTATTTTTTTAAGTGTGTTACGACATATGTTCTGAAAACGACTCATGATGTT
>CAVJQR010000206.1:0-3040 GCA_963651605.1 Agathobaculum sp. | reverse complement strand
GTGTTACGACATATGTTCTTAAAACGACTCATGATGTTGTAACACACCGGCTTTTATTCAGATATTCTCCTGTCCCGTCGGTTAGATGATATCGCATACGGCTTTGAAATAGCCGATTGATTCAGCGATGCCGAGGAACGGATCTTTCATGTCTTTTTCGTATTCCAAGCTACACTTCCCTGTATAGTTGACCTCTCTCATGGCCTTGATCAGAGAAACGAAGTCAATCTTTCCACGTCCCATTTCGATGGCATGCCCGGCCTTGGTGGAGTCGGTTACATCTTTGATGTGCATGTCAAACACGCGGGTATGGTAGCGTTTCAGGTCGGCAATCGGGTCGCATCCGTAGCGAAGATCGTGGCCGATATCCAAACACATGCCGATGCGGGCATCCAAATCCTTCACATGGTTCCAAATGTCTGTGGCATCGGGGTAGAGATTCATGTCGGGTCCATGCAAGTGGATGGCATAGTGGAAATCATACTCTTTCACCTTTTTCTCCACGTAGGGCAGCAAGTCATAGTTCGGTACGCCGACAATCAGTTTGACTCCTACGCGCTTCGCATATTCAAAGGCCCGGTCAATCTCGGCTTCGCTCTTCATATAGATAGGACCAACGGCATATCCTGTAACACCCGATTCGGCACATTTGGCATGAAAGGCTTTGATTTGCTCTTCATTGCTATCCAGCGGAAGGTGAAAATCTTTGATACATAAGTAATGAACGTCCAGACGCTTCAATATCTCAAGTGTCTTGTCCAAGTCAAAATTCACAAATGTGTATCCGGCCATCCCAAGTTGAAATGGGTTGGATGATTTGGCCGCTTTTTGCCGAATGGGCATTGTTTGCGCTGCATGAAGCATAGGTGTCGCCCCCACCAACAAGGCACCGGCCAAACTTTGTTTGAAAAATTTTCTACGCGTAAAGTTCATTTTATCAGAAATTAGGTTGTTGATGAAAACAAAAGTACGACTTATTTTAGAGAAAAACAACATTCTTTTCACGCAATCTTTAGTCTCTCTCAGACAACTATTTATTCGGCTGAAAATAACGTGGTCGTCATCCGAAAAAAAGCTCGGCATGATTTTCGAAAAAGCTCCCGAGCTTTTTTCTGAAAAAACACGGGCATTTTCTTTTAAAAACACCTATGTTTTTTCTCCAAAACATAGGTGTTTTGGAAGTAAATCACCCATGTTTTTTTGCCTTCCTCAAGAGGCATGAACAAATAGAGGTTGGAATCCGTCCGAAGCCATTTCAGAAACCACTAAAAATGTATATCTTTGCAAGTCAAGAGACAAAGAAATCAGAAAAAATGGAAATAGCTGCATTGGTTTCCGGCGGAGTTGACAGTTCCGTCGTAGTACATATGTTGAAAGAGGCCGGGTACGACCCTACCATTTTCTACATCCGCATCGGGATGGAAGATAAGGACGGGTATATCGATTGTCCGGCCGAGGAAGATATTGAGATTACATCTTATATTGCCAAAAAGTACGGATGCCGCTTCGAACAGGTATCGCTTCATGACGAATATTGGGAAAAAGTGGTGAGTTACACCATCGATTCCGTAAAACGAGGGCTGACCCCCAACCCGGATATGATGTGTAACAAATTCATCAAATTCGGCTGCTTCGAGGAAAAATGGGGAAAAGATTTTGACAAAATTGCAACGGGGCACTATGCTACCACGACGGAAATTGACGGAAAAGTGTGGCTGTCAACCGCCAAGGATCCTGTCAAAGATCAAACAGACTTCCTCGGACAGATCACACGGTTGCAGATTCAGAAACTGATGTTCCCGATCGGCCACTTGATGAAAAGCGAAGTTCGCGCCATTGCCGAAGCGCAGAAACTGCCAAGTGCCAAACGTAAAGACAGTCAAGGTATCTGCTTTTTGGGAAAAATCAACTATAACGATTTCATCGAACGCTACTTGGGCCGCCGAACAGGCAAGATTATCGAGCTAGAGACGGGCAAGGTCATCGGCAAGCATAACGGCTATTGGTTTCATACCATCGGCCAACGCAAAGGTTTGGGGTTAAGTGGCGGTCCGTGGTTCGTCATCAAAAAAGACATTCGCCGTAACATTATCTATGTTTCGAATGGATACGACCCTGAAACACAGTATGGAAAGACAATCAACATGCACGGATTTGACTTCATTACTGAAGATCCCTGGGGAGAATTTGAAGATACGAAAGAGATTACATTCAAGATTCGTCACACGCCGGAGTTCACTCATGGAACAATCCGCCGCATCGGAGATATATATAGAATAGAGTCTGACGAGAAAATCCAAGGAATTGCACCCGGACAATATGGTGTGGTTTATGATAAGGATCACCACCTTTGCTTGGGTAGTGGTATGATTTGCGAAGACAAAGCAGAGTAACCATTCTTACTCTGCTTTGCCTTCGGGCAATTTAATAGTCAACAAGACATGTCATCAGTCGGCTCACGAACGGAGGAAAGCGTCCAATTGCTCGCTTGTTTCTTTGCTTTCCAAAGCCTTAAACTCTTCGTCGCCGATATCCAAACGGTTGACCAAGAACATGATATTGTCGTATGTCAAATCGATGGGTTCTTTATGATTCATCAACATCAAGACGAAAACCATACGGTCAGTCTTCAAAAAGCATCGCGCAATCTCGGGATGGGATTTCAAGTAATCTGACACTTTGGGGGAGAAGTCTTCATTCTTCAAGCGAATACGCATCTTGTTACGAAGCATGGCCCGGTAGTTTCCATCTTGATAATTTTTGTGAGACATTTCATGGAAGAGGGCTTTCATGCTCCATTCTGCATTCTCCAATGTCGCAATCACGCCATTCAATGTACGAGAATAGTATTCATAACCCACCCAATCTTCTTTACATTTATAGCGAAAATCGTGTTCCACCTCGTGCCATCCCTCTGAGAAAACCGTACGGATTTGGATCTCGTATGTGGAATCAATATAGGGAGCAAAATCTTCAGGGAGTGCTTTGTGAAAATCTGCCACATATACTTCCGGAATGCTGCGCGTCAGATTCAGACGTT
>CAVJQR010000205.1:0-4908 GCA_963651605.1 Agathobaculum sp. | reverse complement strand
AACGCGTGCCGAGCGGCCGGAGCGTTGCACGAGTCGAACGAAGTGAGCGGCTTGCAACGCGCACAGCGAACGAAAACTCTGGAGTAGCCAAGCAGGTTCAGCCCTTGATTTTTTGCCTACTTTTTGATCAAGCAAAAAGTAGGTACTACCAGCTGCATGAAATGCAGCTCACGCGAAACGAGAAGATAAAAAACACAGACATAATAATAAAGAACAGACTATTCTGTAGCAGCTCACTCAAAAAGAAAGAGAAAAAAAGAATGTCAATATAATAAAGAAGAAAAGAAATTTTTTTTTGGGGGGACAAAAAAAGCCGCCAGTGGAACGGGCGGCTTTCTATCGAATCTTTCCGAGAGGAAAGCTAATTGCGTTAATTACTTCACAACAACCTTGACTGCCTCTTCACCCTCTACGGCTACTACTGCAACACCGGCCGGTACGTTGATAGTAGCGTTGTCAGAAGAGATGATTGCTGTAGCCAAAGTCTGACCCAAGATGTTGGTGATGACTACCGACTTGCCGGCAGCATCCTTCACGATAACGGCACCTGCTGTAGCAGCTACGGTTACATCGGAAGCAGAAATTGCTTCGTTAGCTGTAGCGCTTGCATCCTTGGTCAGGAATTCAGCGTTGAAGATGGCAGCCTGGTTGATCACTTCACCCAATGTATTGGCTGTCGTATAGTCCGTATACTGCTTCCACGAATCGGTCGAGTCGCCCGTGTTGTGGTTACCGTTGTTGTTGGTAAACTGAGCCAATACCGGAACATTGTTGTGGATCTTAACCCAAGCGCCGGCGAATGAGCCGATCTGAGCGTATTCGTTATCGATATCGTTCGATTCGATCAGGAATCCGCCGTCCTCATAACCCGTGTTGCGGAATGAGAAGGCCACGTTGTTGTGCTTGCCATTCAACGCCACTTTGTGGTAAATCTTACCTTCGTTCTCTGCGTTGAAGAAGGCCGGAACGATGTAGTTGCCGGAGTTGTCGACAGCACCCTCTTTCCAGTCTGCCAATTGGTTGCCGTCTTTCATGACGTAGAGCGTATCGCCCTGGTGCAATGCCTCGACGAAGCCCAAGCGAACATAGTTGCTTGATTTGAAGGCGTCGGCACGTTTCGACAACTTGTCGATAACCGTTCTCTTCACAGAGTCGTTGAAATTCACCAAGTAACGGCCTGTTACATAGCCTGCCAACGTGTCGGTGTGCTCACAATTCGGATTGATGCCGTGCTTACCTTCGTTGCAGTAGGTGTAAGCGCGAACCGAATCAACGCCGACAGCCAAAAGGTATTGCGGCATGGCGGCTCTCGATTTAGCCACATAATCCACATAGAACCCTTCGTTGTTCGTAGTCATCGTCTTGTTCTCGACTGCCAAGTAGTTCAGGTTGTTCTCCTGAGCCAACTTCGAGCTTGAATCCTCGTAGAGGTAAGCCTTGCCGTCGTTGGTCTGAAGTGCCAATACTTTCTTCGAGTTGTTGACATAGTCGTCTGCGATCTTGTAATACAACTTGCGGTCTTTCTGCTGCATGACGAAGACATCGGTTGTCGTTTCGCACAGGTCGGCCAACTTGGCATAGAGCGATACATTTTCGATTTCCAACTTGCCGTTCACCTGCGGCTCAACCGAAGCGGTGAAGAAGTAGGTCTTGTTGCCCTTCGCATCCTCTTTATAGAATTTGGACACCTGTCCGTTCGTCTCCACCTTCAATCCCATCAAATCCGACGGTTTCATGGTGGCAACGATCGGCAATGCCTCGATGTCATACGTATCGTTTTGGATAGCGTAAGCATGTTCGCCCTCCAACTCGTTATGTTCCTTCAAAAGGACGAAGGCGAAGGTCAACTTGTCGTTCTCCGCTATTTCCGATTCCGTAGCGATGACATACTTGTGCTGGTTCGTGATGGCCAAGAACTTGTGGTCGTTGTCGATCAGGTTCTCGTCTTTCACCTTCATCTTGTAAAAGCCCTGGTAGAGCGGCTTCACCAACTTATTGCTATAACCGTACTGCAGAGAGTCTGTATAAACAAAGTCGTACGTTCCCTCTTTGTTCGGTTGCGGGATCCAACCCTCAGCGCGATACAATTCAAACTCGATGGCATCGTCCGCACCGGCCAATTTCACGTAACCGTCTTTCTCGCTCAGGTAGAGGTCTGCCTGCATATTTTGCAGGTGGCGGAAGGTGAAGACCGATTCGCGGAGCGCATCATCCGTTTCGTTGAAGTAACCGTATTGCGTCTGCTTAGCGGTGATGTCGGTGAAGGCGTACTCGTCGACAGCCGGCAACTTCTCGTTTTGGCTGTGATGGTCCACCGTCTGGCCGCCCTTCGACCCGCCGTTGCGGTAGTCCAACGTAACGATGTTGCCCGTCTTCTTGTTCTTATACAGTTGGCCTGCGAAGAAGGCTTGGGAGGGATCGTCGCTGTTCTTGTTGAACTCGCGGTTCCAGACAATCAGCTGCGGATTGTCGTTGTAGTTCACATCGTCGCCCTCGGTGCAGTGCAACAGCTCAACCACCCACTGCGTTGCCGGCATGTGGAGGAACTCCTGCGCTTCATCCTCGGTGTCGTATACGAAGTGATCTTTCATATCCTTCACCAAATAGGCACCGTTCACTCGGTTTTCGGTCTGTGTCTTGTCGGCTTTCGCCTCTTTCAGGTTGATGAAGTACAAGCCCGGATCGAGTGTCGTGCGCTCGTAGTCGTTCGCATAACTGTGGTTGAAGCGGACCACCAAGTTCATCTGCGCCTGATAGTTGGTCGTGACGTAGGAGGGATTGTCAGATGCGCCACTTTCACGGGCAGCATAAGCTTTATTGCCCGGATTCACATATTGGCCCTTGATGCCATCGGCATAGCCGACCGTCAGGAAGGCTTTCGTATCGCCCGAAATGGGGCCGAAGTTCATGGCATACAAGGCTACCGGCACCTTCTCTTCTTTGAACGATCCCGCATTGCCCTGTGCGCTTTCATTAGAAGAGGTTCCTTGGCTGACGGTATTCAACCATTCCGATTTCTTAAGGTTGTTGATGTCGGCTTCCCATGCTTTTTTGCCCTGTTGCTGATCGATGGAAGACATACGCGATGCATTCAGCGGCTCGAACACGAGGCTGTCGTTCGTCGGATAGTAGGTTACCTTCCAATGGTAGCGGGCAGACAATGCATTGACGGTCGCTTTGTCTTCCTCCGGCACTTTGGCATAGTCCGTATATTCGGTCACTTTCCATTCATCGCCCTCTTTCTTCGCCACACGATAGGGCTCGACCGTTACCTGCAAGCCGTTGTAGAGATGGTTGGCAGAGAGGCCTTCGTACAGATGTTCGGAGACATAAAGGAAGCCGCTCTCGTCGTTCGCCTGGAACAATACCTCATAACCAAGATAGGGAGCATAAGCCTCCAAGCTCATCCAATAGCTCTTATCTGCCGTCTGCACAGCCGTGAAGGTCTTGCCGAACGGGTTGGAGGCAAACTCCATCGGCTCGTTCGTGCCCGGCTTGCAAACCGTAAATTTGGTAGCCCCGGTCGGTATCTTGTTCGTACCCTTATTCCATTCGTCGTAGTCGGCAATGCCATCGGGGAAACTCAGCGACGAACCGTTGGCATCGGCCATCGAGTTGATCTGGTCGGCGGTCAACACCTTCGCTCCGGCCACTACCGGCTTCACCTTCAACCAATTGTAGCCGCCCTCTTTTTCGCTCTGCAGGTAATCGCCCGCTTTCGCTCGCGAGTCCTTTACCGGATAGACAAAGAGGTTGTTCCCCCGATCCAATGCTTTGGCAAAATCCTTCGCGCTGTTGTCTTTATCCGCCAGAGCCAATCCCATCACCGAGTCGGTCGGGTTGTGGAAATAGGAATAGAGCGGTTTGTAATCGAACGTTTTCGCGTCTTGGTCCGTCGTGTACCAAGCCCAACGGTTGATGCAGCCGCTCAGCTCGGCATCGTGTGCATAGTCGAGTGGCGTAACCTCTTTGCCGTTGCCCTCTAAGGTGACGGCTTTCGTATGGTCGTATGCCAATTCGTAGCCCGTCTCCTTGTTGACAAAGGTATAGACGCGGCCATTGGCCGAGCGGTCCGTCACCTTGATTTGCCACAAGGAGTGGGTCAGGATGGCTGCCTGATCATTCTTGACGGTCAGATAGACCTTGCCCGTGGAGTAGTCGCGTTCGGCTGTCAGGAAGTAGCCCGCATCGTTTTGCTCCTGCGTATTCGCAGCGTTGGCCACCACATTCGGGTCGACGCGCAACTGGTAATAGTAGTTCGGATTGATTTCGCTTACGGCACTGAGGTCATAGCCCGCGGCTTGGGATGTCTCTTCCTTGATATCCAACTTCGCCGAGTTCAGCACGCGCGAACGGTAGGTCGCCACGTTGCCGTCGCCCACCAATTGCGCATGGGCCGTCAACGAACCGGCCAGCAAAAAGCCGGCGCAAAGCGTAAGTACTTTTTTGTTCATAATCTAAAAGTTAAGATTTATAATTGTTGTTTCTTTTCCCTTCCGTTAGTGTCCCCTCCTCCCCTCGTGGGAAAAGAGTAAGCGACAGTAAGGATGACAAAGATAAATTATTTTTCACATTTGCGAAGTACCCCTCCCCGCATTTTCCCTTATTTTTTATCCAATTGACTAATTTTAAGGACAAAACTCGGGGGAAAGGCAACAAAAACTGCCGAGGAAGGGCTAACAAAAAAGGGCCGCTCTTGCGGAGCGACCCTTTTTCATACTATTCATTTACACTTCTCTTTTACTAAACGCTATCTCCTCACAGCCCAACTCCCACTTTGCGCCTTCCCTTATTTTTGTACTGGGTAAAGGGGGTTATTTTTATATTGTCTTTTCGCTTTTGCGATGCCATTGTCATGGCATCGAGTGTAACCTTCTTTTGGCTTGGCCCAAAAGAAGCAAAAGGCCA
>CAVJQR010000204.1:0-4973 GCA_963651605.1 Agathobaculum sp. | reverse complement strand
GGTCTGCATGGTGTGGGCGTTTCTTGTGTGAATGCTCTTTCTACCTATTTGAAAGCCGAGGTCCGTCGTAACGGTACTTTGTACATGCAGGAATTCTCTTGTGGTAAGCCATTGCACGATGTTCAGAAAGTAGGAAAGGCTGATTCGACAGGTACGACGATTACTTTCAAACCGGATGCTTCGATCTTTACGGTGACCGAATACAAGTATGATACATTGGCAACACGTCTGCGTGAGCTGGCATTTTTGAATGCGGGTGTGACATTGACGTTGACCGACAAGCGTGTGGTGAAAGAAAACGGATCCTATAAGAGTGAAGTTTTCTTCTCGCAGGAAGGCTTGAAGGAGTTCGTTCACTATATTGACCGCTCGAAAGAGAGTTTGATACCGGATGTTATTCATATTGTCACTGAAAAACAAGGCATCCCTGTCGAGGTGGCCATGACATATAATACTTCTTATAACGAAAGTGTTTTCTCATATGTGAATGATATCAATACGATTGAAGGCGGCACACATGTGGCGGGCTTTCGCAGAGGCTTGACCCGCACGTTGAAGAAGTATGCAGAAGACTCGAAACTGTTGGAAAAGGCTAAAGTGGAAATTCTGGGCGATGACTTCCGCGAAGGGTTGACGGCTGTTATCTCTATTAAAGTGGCCGAACCTCAGTTTGAAGGGCAGACAAAAACGAAGTTGGGAAACAACGAGGTGACAGGTGCCGTTGATATGGCGGTCGGAGAAGCGTTGGGAACCTACTTGGAAGAGCATCCGAAAGAGGCTAAAACAATTGTTGAAAAAGTGATCTTGGCCGCTTCAGCTCGCCAGGCTGCTCGCCAAGCACGAGAGCAAGTGCTGCGTAAGTCGCCGATGATGAGCGGTGGAGGTTTGCCCGGTAAGCTGGCCGATTGTCAGTCGAAAGATGCAGCGGCATGCGAACTATTCCTCGTCGAGGGAGATTCGGCAGGCGGTACGGCAAAGCAAGGTCGTAACAGCCGCTTCCAAGCTATTTTGCCGTTGAGAGGTAAAATCTTGAACGTTGAGAAAGCTATGGAGCATAAGGTGTTCGAAAGTGAAGAAATTCAAAATATATTCCGTGCATTGGGCGTGACAGTAGGAACGGAAGAAGATCCGAAAGCCTTGAATTTGAGCAAACTTCGTTATCACAAGGTGGTGATCATGACCGATGCCGATGTGGATGGTAGCCACATCGCCACGTTGATCTTGACCTTCTTCTTCCGCCGTATGCGCGCATTGATCGAAAACGGTTATGTCTATTTGGCTACTCCGCCATTGTATCTTTGTACAAAAGGTAAAGTGAAAGAGTATTGTTGGACGGACCAGCAGCGTCAGACCTTTATCATGCAATACGGAAAAGGAGACGAACGTCAGATCACTACTCAGCGATACAAAGGTTTGGGCGAGATGAGCGAAAAGCAGTTGTGGGAGACAACAATGGATCCTGAACATCGTATTTTGAAACAGATCACAATCGATAATGCAGCTGAGGCCGATCAGATCTTCTCAATGTTGATGGGTGAAGATGTGGGTCCTCGCCGTGAATTTATCGAAGAAAATGCAGTATATGCAAATATTGACTCTTGATTTCGTATGAACGATCCGTTTGACATAAAAGAGTTGTATCAATTGACCGATTCTTTCCGATTAGAAGAAGACTCGCCTAAGATAGGGGTTTCTGCCAATCATCGCGATGGTCAGTCGTGTGTGGCGGAAACTTATCTACAGTCCATCATTCAAGCCGGTGGCGCTCCTGTGATTGTTCCTGTGACGGACAACTTACAGGTGCTCTCTACCATAGTGAAAGATTTGGATGGCCTTCTGCTGACGGGCGGCGGTGATATCAATCCGTTGTTCGTTCACGAAGAACCTGTTCCTGCCTTGCAGGATGTGGATACGTTGCGTGATCGTTATGATTTGGAATTACTTCGTCTTGCCACTAATCGGCAAATTCCAGTCTTGGGTGTTTGTCGGGGGCATCAAATTCTCAATGCGGCTTTTGGTGGTTCATTGTGGCAAGACATTTATAGCCAAGACGCACATGCGCAGATCAAACATAGCCAAAAGATGCCTCGAGAGGAGGTGTCGCATTCGGTACGATTGCAAGACGGCTCAACTCTTTATGTCAATTCGTTTCATCATCAAGCTGTCAAGGATGTAGCTCCAGAGTTTGAGGAAACAGCCGTATCATTTGATGGCATTAACGAAGGCATTCGACATACGGAGCGAAATCTGACGGGTGTACAATGGCACCCTGAAGCATTGGCCACGCATGGCGATGAGAAAGCAAAGAAAATCTTTGCGACCTTTGTTGACGAAGCAAAATTGTTTCATGAAGCGAAACAGATTCATCGTCGGATCATTACTTTGGATTCACATACTGATACCCCGATGATTTTTCCTGGTCGGTTTGATATTGGAAAGAAAGAAGGGGGAAAGGTCAATCTGTGCTTCATGGAGGAGGGATTGATCGATGCAACAGTCATGGTGGCATATATTCCACAGGGCAAACGTGACGAGGCTTCATTGAATAAAGCTACGGCTTATGCTTTTGAACGATTGACGGAGGTAAAGCGGCAAGAGACGTTGCACCCTGATCGGATGGGGATTGCCTATTCTCCACAAGATGTGCTTCGGCTGAAACAAATGGGTAAGAAGGCTATCTTGTTGGGGGTTGAAAATGGATATGCCATCGGCAAAGATTTGGCTAATATCGAACGCTTTCAGCAATTTGGCGTTACCTATATAACACTTTGTCATAATGGTGACAATGATATTTGCGATTCAGCAAGAGGAAATGGCGAGTGGGGAGGTTTGAGTCCTTTCGGCAAGGAGGTCGTTCGCGAAATGAACCGGTTGGGAGTGCTGATTGACGTTTCACATACTGCAGAGAAAACAGTTTTTCAAGCACTTGAATATAGTGCATATCCGATTGTCGCATCTCATTCTTCTGCTCGAGCATTGTGTGATCATCCAAGAAATTTGACAGACGATCAGCTGAAAGCAATCGCACAAGCCGGAGGGGTCGTACAAGTTTGTCTCTATAAAGGCTTTATTAACAGCGATGCAGAGAAAGCTTCATTGAGTGATGCTATACGTCATATCAATCATATAGTTGATTTGATCGGTATCGATCATGTTGGCATTGGGTCGGATTTTGATGGCGATGGTGAATTGATAGGTTGCCGGGCCTCAAACGAGCTGATCAATATTACACAGAAATTACTTAAACAAGGATATAGGGAGGCTGATTTGCGCCAATTATGGGGCGGAAACTTCTTGCGGGTTATGCAACAAGTGCAGTCGGCCAACAGATAATTCATTATAGACAAATTGAATATATTTCATATGTTTCGATTAGTTTATTTACTTGCAGCAACAGCGTTGTTTTCTTGTAGCAGTAAAGCAACGCACGAGAATGTGGTTGATCAAACAACTACAGCTATTTCATCAGTTGATTCGTCAGAAAAAGTCCCGACTTTTGATGCCGACAGTGCTTATCATTTTGTGGATCAACAGGTGAAATTTGGCCCTCGAGTGCCGAATTCGGCCGCACATAAGGCGTGTGGCGCTTATTTGGCTCAGGAATTAGAAAGATTGGGGGCGAAAGTTTTTCAGCAAAACATGACGGTTACAGCTTATGACAAGACTCCTTTGGAGGCTATGAATATTATCGGTTCATATAATCCAGAGAAGGAAAAGCGTATATTGCTTTTTGCCCATTGGGATTCTCGCCCATATGCTGATCACGATGCGAATGCGACACTTCATAAAACTCCGATTGATGGAGCCGATGATGGGGCAAGCGGGGTAGGTGCCTTGTTGGAAATTGCCCGTCAGTTGAGTATAAAGAGCCCGGAAGTAGGGGTTGATATCATTTTCTTCGATGCAGAAGACTATGGCACTCCTGAATTTGTGGATACTTATATTCCTGATACATGGTGTTTGGGCTCTCAATTTTGGGCAAAGAACCCACATGTGCCCAACTACAAAGCGGATTTTGGAATATTGTTGGATATGGTAGGTGCCAAAGATGCTACATTTTACAAGGAGTTTACCTCTATGCGTTATGCGGCTCGCTATGTGGATTTGGTATGGAATACGGCTCGTAATTTAGGATATGGACGCTATTTTGTCAATGCTGACGGGAATGCCATTACCGATGATCATCAGTATGTCATCTCAGGGCGTGGAATTCCTTGTATAGATATAATCCATACCCAGCCCAATGGGGAGACGGGCTTCGGAAAGCATTGGCATACATCGAACGACACAATGGAGAATATTGACCGTAACACTTTGAAGGCTGTGGGGCAAACGGTATTGGAAATTATTTATAAGTATTAATGTCATGACAATTAATGAGATTCAAGACAATGTCATAGAAGAGTTCTCTTCCTTCGATGATTGGATGGATAAATATGCATTGTTGATTGATTTAGGCAATAATTTGCCTGTATTGGATGAAAAATATAAAACAGAAAGCAACCTGATAGAGGGATGTCAAAGCCGAGTATGGTTGCAGGCAGACTATGAGGATGGCAAGATCATTTTCAAAGGAGACAGCGATGCGGTTATTGTTAAAGGAATCGTTTCTTTGCTGATCAATGTATTGTCAGACCATACGCCACAGGAAATTTTGGATACAGATCTATATTTTATCGAAAAAATTGGCCTCAAAGAGCATCTTTCCCCAACAAGGTCTAATGGGCTGGTAGCCATGGTGAAACAGATGCATTTATATGCAGTTGCTTACAGGGCGAAAGAGCAAGACGAAAAATAATTGAAGAAATAATTGAAAAAAAACGGTCAATGATTTGCTGGTTTCAAAATTATGCGTATCTTTGCATCGCATTTGAGAAACAAATGTAAGTCATCTGGAGAGATGGCAGAGTGGTCGATTGCGGCGGTCTTGAAAACCGTTGAACTGAGAGGTTCCGGGGGTTCGAATCCCTCTC
>CAVJQR010000203.1:0-5045 GCA_963651605.1 Agathobaculum sp. | reverse complement strand
TTTTGATCAAGCAAAAAGTAGGTACTACCCAGCTGCATGAAATGCAGCTCACGCAGAAAGGGGAAGCAAGAAAAGAAAGAGGGTATAATAAAAGAGCAAATTGCACTCAGAAGCCATGACAATGGCATCGCTAAGGCTTGCTCACCCAAAAAGAAAGAGAGAAAAGAAAGAACGACAATATAATAAAGATGCCATGACAATGGCATCGCAAAATAAAAAAAAGAAGCCAAAGCTGCAACTTTGGCTTTTGTCCTCCAAGACGGGCATTTCGTACGCCAAACCCCAATAGGACGATAAGAAACGGCACGGTACGGAAAAAAAGAAAAAAAAAAGATTGGATAACAGAAAAAAGATTGTACATTTGCAAATGAATAGGAGGAGGATCGCCCCGGCGCGAGCCTCCATCCGGCAGGACGAAAAGAACAAATCCGGATGGCTCCCCATCCGTAAAGAGATAGAACTAAGATTATTAACAAACAATTTATTAACTAAAATTTATCGTATTATGAACAAAAAAGTACTTACACTTTCTGCCGCTCTCTTGTTGGCAGGTTCATTGACGGCGGTAGCACAGGTAAGCGTGGACGGCGTGGCAACATACCGTTCTGAAATTGTTAAGAGCGCTATTACAGACAAGGCGGTAAAAACTCCGAACGGAGAAGCTACCCTCGAGGATGTAACGTCGATCAACCAAGAGTATTATTACCAATTGCAGGTGAAAAACTCAACTATTGGCGTTGAGACAAAAGATCAATATGTATTGGTAGCAGAGCGCAACTACAAGACCGGTCAGGTTTATGTATTCGCTCAGAAAGCAGATTCGGCTACTTTGTCTCACTCTTTGTGGAAGATCAAAGTAACAGACCGCTCTGCCAATGGCCGCGTTTATACATTTGTAAATAAAGAGACAGGCTATGAATTGGCATACGATCACGACAAGGCTTTCGTGAATGGTGACGACCACTTCGTTCCAGAAGTCGGTGCTGAATCGAACGGTTGCATCAGCAATTGGGCTTGGTATACGACAGAATCCGACAGCAAACCATTGGATTACAAGAAGATCTACTCTTACTTCCATGCTCAGACCGACTCGGTGATCGCATTGTGCGATATTGGAAATGGCAGCTCTATCGATGGTATAAAGTTGGATGATGCAGTAGCCATCGCTCCGATTAAGATCTCGAAGAAAGAGGCAGGCGACTATCTGTTGACAGATGATGAGAAAGAAAGTAAGTTCGTTGCCATCAAGCCGGTTGTTGCAGGTGCACAGGTATTGAGCGCTGACGACATCAACACGATGATCGACGCCAACGGTTCTTACCAAAAAGCAGAAGGCAAAGAGGCTAAGTTCACGGTTTGCAAACCGGGTACTTACGAAGAGATGAGCTTCGCAGAAGGTGCAAACCCATTCGCAGGCACTACTTTCAAGGCTGTAGCAAGTAAAAACGATCTTGTTAAAAAAGGTGCTACTGAAGAAGAGGGTAAATATGCCGGCTACAACGTTTTGTTGAGCGCTGGAACGACAGATGATGTTACAAAATATTTGTACGTATCCGAATTCCCATACGAAGGCTCTGCTTTCCAGAACATCTACAACGGCTTGCAGGTTACCACTGAACAGTATCGTGACTTGAATAGCTTGATTAAGACTTCTCTGGGCGCAACAAAAGCTGACGAATACAAGAACTACGAAGAAGCTGCAGAGCATGATATCGATGCATTGTCAGCTCGTTACCACTGGAAGGTTACTTACTACCCGACACAGGATAGCGTAGTATTCGAGCCGCTGAATGCTTCCCGTATGTCTGCCATCACAGCACAGCAAAAGTTGGATCCGGGTATGTCGACTTGGGCAGAATATGAAAACCTCAAAACTGCAGAAGATTGGTTGAATACTATCAACAAAGGAAAAGATTCCAACGATAAAGGCAATGCCGGTTCAAAGAAATCTGAAAAAGTTCCGGTAGCATTGTATGCTATGAACTTCGGTCCGGCTGCAGGCGATAAGGGCTCTTTCTTGACAGTAGGTTATGCCGATGGCGGTGATGGCACTGAGGTTAACCCGGCAGGAGGTGCTTCTTATAAAGCAAAAAAGAAAGACAATAACGCATACGTTACGAGCTACCAGTCTAAGATGAACTTGGCAATCCGCTTCAAGCACAGCTACGAAAACGACTACGAGCGTGCAACATTGGAGCCGGGCTTGTATTTCATCAACTTGAAGAACTCGGGTGCCGACAAGACACAGACCGAAAACCGTGTGGACGGTGCTTACTTGGTGAAGGATATGAAGAACCACTTCGTATACGACACACAAGATGACGCTCAGGACTTCCTCCACATGCCGGCAACGCAGTGGGTAGTTGAGCAGTTGCACTGCACAGAAGGCGACGATGTAAACTACAACAAGACTCCGCAGGTGGCAGTTTGGAACCGTGAGTTCAACGACAAAGAAGACGAATTGACAGATGCCTTCTTCGCAGGTCAGTTGTATCGCGACAAGAAGAGCGGTTACCTCTTGACCTTGAACAAGATGAACAAGGCTGACGGCGATCAGACAGTGGATCATCACAGAGACAACTATATGTTGCCTTCAGGCGATCAGTACCTGTTCACCAACATCACTGAAAAGCAGACTCAGTTCGGTTACTTCAACGAACCGGACGATGCTCTCCGCGAATCGACTTATACATTCCAGCACTTGCAGGATATGAAGGCCGACTTGTATTTGAGCGAGTCTAACGGTTACGTGAAATTGGCTGACGCAGACGATGCAACAGAATTCGAATTGTATCGCGCATTCAGCTGGGTTCCGACTGAAAATGAGGAAAGCGACGGGTTGTACGACTTCACTTATACTGATTCTTACGAATATGGTTACAACAACGATTTGGTTAAACCGTTGTATGGTGCTTGCTATAAGCTGAAAGTAAAAGACGAGAACCTGATCGACAACGACCACAAGTTCTTGGCTATCACGAACCAGCACAAGTATGTCATCGCTACGGAAGACGAAATCAATAGCGACGACAAGTTGACATTCGCTATCGTTGCCTTGAAGGAAAACAACGATTTGGAAGGCGTACATGCTTACGCTATCCAGAACGCTCCGTTCTCTATCGAAGCTACAAAAGCAGTTGCTAACGCAACAGCTGACGATTTGAAGGGCTTGACTTTGGAAGATGGTAAATTCTCTAAGGGCGGTGTTGTTTATTTCGAAGCTTCTGCAGAAGGTCAGGTGTTCGGCAAGATGGAGATCGAAAACGTATCTTTGTATGCTAAGATCGCTGACTTGTGCGAAACTACAACTGATGCCTTCATCATGAATCAGGCTGACCGCAAGTTGTATTACAAGATCGACGACGAATATGTAAACAACGACAAGAAAGTTTTGGCATTGAAAGATGCTGAGGGCGAATACCTCTATGAGGATTCAAGCTCTAAGTTGGCTAAGGAAAACAACTTGAACTACTTGGCAGTTGAGAACAAGACAGTTACTACGAAGAACGAAGGCTTCTATGTTGACTATGTTGCTAAATCAACTACGGCTATGCCGCAGTACTTGTTGGCTGTAGGCGTTGATTCGGTTCCTGCTTACACTTACTGTACAGAAGGCTTTCACGGTATCAATCCGGGCTGCGGTCACATCGCAGAAGTTCCGGGTTATGTAGAAGGTCGCTACTTGGTTAACTTCAACGACTCTGTTAAGAAGGCGTATACAATCGACAAGTTGTCAAAGAACGCTTCTCCGTTCTTGTCAAGCAACTATGTTCGTTTGGGCTTCGTAGAGGCTTTGCACCAGGGTGATACGTTGTATGTAATGAAAGACGGTAACCAGTTGGCTGACTGGAAAGAGGGTGCTCTTGACAACTCAGGTAACTATGTTGTTCCGGAATTCTTCAACGCTGAAAACGACGGTAAGATCTACGATAAGGTTGCTTTGGATGGCAAACACAACAACGTTGCCTTCTCATTCCGCAACACAGGTTACGAAGACGGCGGATTCTTGATCGAATCTAACGACCTTGGTAACACTGCTCAGATCGGTTCGTTCGCCGGTGCTTGGATCAAGATCCACAACAACGTTCCGGTTTTGACTCAGTTCATCAACGTTAACGGTAACCACAACACTGGTGATACGACAGATTCTTGGAAGCAATATGCTGACTACACTGTTCCTGCTACATTCGGTGAACTTATCAACCAGGCTGCTATCTTCAACGCAGACTTCGAAACGAAGGATGCAAGCGCTACAGCTAACGAAGCTATCAGCACAGCTGACGTTACAGTAGCTGCTACAACCGGTGCAGTTGTTGTGAAGGGTGCTGCCGGCAAGTCGGTTGTCATCACCAACATCTTGGGTCAGACTTTGGCAACAGCAATCATCTCTTCTGACAACGCTACTATCAACGTACCGGCAGGTATCGCAGTTGTAGCCGTAGAAGGTGAAGAAGCTGCTAAGGTTGTTGTTAAGTAATTAACGCAGTAAGCTTTCCTTTAGGAAAGATTCGATAGAAAGCCGCCCGTTCCACGGGCGGCTTTTTTTTGCTCCAAAAAGTTTTCTTTTCTTCTTTATTGTATTGCCGTCCTTTTTTCTCTTTCTTTTTGAGTGAGCTGCATTTCATGCAGCTGGTAGTACCTACTTTTTGCTTGATCAAAAAGTAGGCAAAAAATCAAGGGCTGAACCTGCTTGGCTACTCCAGAGTTTCCGTTCGCTGTGCGCGTCGCAAGCCGCTCACTTCGTTCGACTCGTGCAACGCTCCGGCCGCTCACTACAACTCTTCCGTTTAACGCCAACCAGCTTAGGCCCAAATGGCGAGTCGTTCCGACTCGATGGGGAACTAAAAAAACTGTTTTCGTTTATCGCTCTTGTTATGTGTTCATTATATATGAATTGCATACTTGTTATATACAATGTATAGGAAATGGCGATTAAGGGAAACCCCACCGAGTCGGAACGACTCGCGGACGGGCATAAGCGTTGACCGTGAAGCGGAGAACGCGTGCCGAGCGGCCGGAGCGTTGCACGAGTCGAGCGTTAGCGA
>CAVJQR010000202.1:4442-5066 GCA_963651605.1 Agathobaculum sp. | reverse complement strand
TCTTATAAAACAAAAGAAATTAACGGTGAGTGACTATTTGTTCGCTGCGTTTTCACTGGTTCTTATGCGATTGTTTGGAAAAGATAGGATCGTTTATGGAATGGACTCTCTTGGCCGATTGCCGAATTTCACTTGGACTCCTGGTGATTTTGCTTTGCATATGCCGGTTTTGGCAAAGATACCCGCAAGTGGACGTGTGGATGATTTCTTGAAAGAATTTACATCGCAACTGAAAGAGGTGACGACAGATTATATAGTGGTCGGCAGATCCATTATGGAAGATTGTGCTTCTTATATTGATGATTCTATTACCCTAAATATACAACTTAGGACTGCTCCTTTCAGGATTGGAGGTACTTCATTGGAGATAGATGTGCTTCCTTTCCCCATTTATCCGGCGCAACTATTGACGACTATAATAATAAGGGCAGACAATTATGTCATTGTGTTTGATTCAAACCGCTTTGATGAATCGCAACTGAAAGCAATAGTTGATGATATACGTAATGTGATGAATGGTATTTTGCACAAAGAAATGATCAATGAATTGTAAGAAATGAAAAAGGCAGATCCAAATCAAAAATATTTCTTGTTGGACAAGACGCAGGAAGATGTATATTGGGC
>CAVJQR010000202.1:0-4432 GCA_963651605.1 Agathobaculum sp. | reverse complement strand
ATATTGGGCAATGAAAAATAGTGGCGTTGATTTTACCCGAGTCGGTGTAAAATTGGCTGCTGCTTTTGACGAGTCGATTGATGCAAGGCGATTGTCGAAAGCGATACAAGAGACGTTGGAAGCTCACGATGTCTATTCTGCTACCATTGTGGAACATGACGGGAAGCCAATGTTGGCAAGGCCGGATTCAAAAATCACGTTCAAATGCGAGATAAAAGAAATTCGTGATGAAGAGTTGGAAGGGTGCAAGCAACAATTCTATGTCAGGCTACGACAAGAAACAGAGCCTCTTTGTCGTCTTCAGATACTTGTAACGCCCACAAAGAAGCATTTATTGATGAGGGTTTGTCATGGTATACTTGATGGAACAACCATGGTGTTATTCTTTAAAGAAATGGCTGCCCGGTATGATGGAAACCATGTTCCGGCAGAAATTTTCGATGTCTTTGATGCGTCAGCCTATAAGGAATCTTTCCAGCGAAGTGAAGAGGGCAAGAAAAGATTGGAAGAATTTAAAGCGTTGCTTGATGGATACCCCCCCCCCGTCGGTGTTGAAAAAATCACAGAGAATGTTACAGTCTATAATTGTGTTTTGGCTGACACGGAAGAAATTAACGCACTGCTTCCATTTGCCAATCGGATGGGAATAAGCATGAGCAGATATTTATTGGCGGTATACTCACTGGCACTTATGCGATTATTGGGGAAGGATAGGATTGCGTATTCGATGGATTATCATGGCCGCTTCTTGCCGGAATTGAGATCGACGCACGGGAGTTTGGCAAGTAGATTGCCCGTGTTGGCTAAATTGCCGACAAGCGGTCGTGTCGCGGATTACTTGAAAGAGTTTAATTCTCAGCTAAAGAGGATAGTGCATGACTTTTCGATTATTGAAAGAACCCTCATGGAAGAATGTGCTTCATACGTTGACTACCATATGGGATTTAATGTTCTTCCACCATTAGAACCGATTAGAATAGGGGATACGACGATCGAATTATCACATCCTGAAATTGTCTTTCCGGTACCATTGACAGCTGTACTGATAATTGAGCCGGAAAGTTATCATTTAAGATTACTTTCTTGCCTTCTGAACGAATCGCAATTGAAAGTTTTTGTTGAGGATATTCGACATATCATGTTGGAGATTCCACACAAAGAGATGATTGCAGAATTGTAATAGGAGATTCGTTTGTGAAAAAAACGGCTTGGGCAAGCACTGAAGACTATTTGATAATCCGAAGAAAAATAGTAATTTTGAGGATCGATAATTGGTGTAAAAGCAGAAAAAATGAGTCAGCCGTTAGCAGAAAGAATGCGTCCGAAAACATTGGACGAGTATATTGGTCAGAAACATTTGGTAGGCTCTGGTGCCATCCTTCGGAAGATGATCGATGCAGGCCGGGTACCCTCTTTTATATTGTGGGGGCCTCCGGGGGTTGGAAAGACGACTTTGGCACATATTGTGGCAGAGAAATTGAACGCCCCCTTCTACATTCTGAGTGCGATCAGTTCGGGAGTCAAAGAGGTGCGCGAGGTGATAGAAAAAGCAAAGAGTAATCGCTTTTTCAACTCGGCTTCACCTATATTGTTCATTGATGAGATTCATCGCTTCAGCAAGTCGCAACAAGATTCGTTGTTGAATGCCGTTGAGACGGGGGTCGTTACACTGATTGGTGCCACGACTGAGAATCCATCGTTCGAAGTGATCCGCCCATTGCTCTCGCGTTGTCAGGTGTATGTCTTGAAATCGTTGGAGAAAGCAGACCTGCTTGAGTTGTTGAAACGGGCTATAACCGAGGATGTTATCTTGAAAGAGAAACATATCGAATTGAAAGAGACCGATGCTTTGTTGCGCTACTCAGGAGGGGATGCCCGCAAACTGTTGAATATTTTGGAATTGGTTATCTCGCCGGAAGAAGGAAACAGTATCGAGATCACTGACAAGAAAGTAACAGATCGTTTGCAAGAAAACCCGGCTGCTTACGACAAAGGCGGGGAGATGCATTACGATATCATCTCGGCCTTTATCAAATCAATCCGCGGAAGCGATCCGGATGGGGCCATCTATTGGTTGGCGCGTATGGTGGCGGGTGGTGAGGATCCGAAGTTTATCGCCCGACGACTATGTATTTCAGCGGCCGAAGATATCGGTTTGGCCAACCCCAACGCAATGTTATTGGCCAATGCTTGTTTTGATACTGTCCAAAAAATCGGGTGGCCGGAGGGGCGGATACCATTGGCTGAAACCACCATTTACTTGGCTTGCAGTCCCAAAAGCAACTCGGCTTACAAAGCGATCAATGATGCATTGGCTTATGTGGAAAAGACAGGGAACATTCCTGTTCCTCTTCATTTGCGCAATGCCCCGACAAAGCTGATGGCAGAGCTGAATTATGGCAAAGAATATAAATATGCCCACGACTATGAAAATCATTTTGTAAAGCAAGAGTACCTTCCAAAGGAGGTTTTAGACCAACATTTCTGGCAAGGACAAAACAATCCGGCAGAGGCTCGTTTAGTGGAACAAATGCGTAAATTGTGGGGAAATCGCTTTTGATTTAGAATTTTATGTCAAAAAAATTGCTTATTTCAAGAATGATGAGTATCTTTAGGCATCCTTTTTGAAAGGATGTATGAATTGACATATTGTTATATTTAAAACTTGAACGCATGAAGAAGCACAATTTTTATGCAGGTCCCTCTATTCTGAGTGAATACACAATTAAAAACACAGCTGCTGCTGTAGAAAATTTTGCCGGTATGGGTTTGTCTTTGTTGGAGATCTCACACCGTAGTAAAGAATTTGTAGCCGTTATGGACGAGGCCCAAGCTCTTGTAAAAGAGTTGTTGGATGTCCCATCCGGATATGAAGTCGTTTTCTTGGGAGGTGGTGCCAGTCTCCAGTTCTGCATGGTTCCTTTCAACTTGTTAAAGACGAAGGCCGCATATTTAGATACGGGTACTTGGGCGTCTAAAGCAATCAAGGAGGCTAAACTCTTTGGTGAAGTGGATGTTGTCGCTTCTTCAAAAGATAAAAATTACACCTATATTCCGAAAGAATATACGGTACCTGAGGATGCTGACTATTTCCATATTACCACCAATAATACAATCTATGGAACAGAAATTCGTCAAGATCTTGATTCGAAAGTTCGTTTGGTGGCAGACATGTCGTCAGATATATTCTCTCGTCAGGTAGATGTCTCAAAATATGATTTGATTTATGCCGGTGCGCAGAAGAACTTGGCTCCGGCTGGTGTGACGTTAGTAATCGTTCGTAAGGATGCCCTTGGCCAAACCGGCCGTCCTATTCCAACAATGTTGAATTATCAGACGCATGTTGATAAAGGATCAATGTTCAATACACCTCCTGTATTGCCTATCTACTCTGCATTGCAGACATTGAAATGGTATAAGGAGCAAGGTGGTATCAGCGCCATGGAGAAAAAAGACAAAGAAAATGCGGCTATCTTGTACGATGAAATCGATCGTAATAAACTGTTCCGTGGAACAGTAGCACCAGAAGATCGCTCTATCATGAACGTTTGCTTCGTGATGAACGATGAATACAAGGAATTGGAGGCAGACTTCAATGCATTCGCTTCGACGAAAGGCATTGTTGGTATCAAAGGACACCGCTCAGTGGGTGGCTTCCGCGCATCATTGTACAATGCAATGCCGAAGAGTAGCGTGGAAGTTTTGGTAGAAGCAATGAAAGAATTTGAAAAACAACACTGATTATGGCAAAGATATTGATAGCAACCGAAAAGCCTTTTGCAGTTGTTGCCGTGAAAGGTATCCGCGAAGTTGTGGAACAGGCCGGAGATGAACTCTTGCTGTTGGAACGCTATACGGAGAAGAGTCAGTTGTTGGATGCAGTGAAAGATGTGGATGCTTTGATCATTCGTAGCGACAAAGTAGACAATGAAGTATTGGACGCTGCACACAATTTGAAGATAGTTGTCCGTGCTGGTGCAGGTTATGATAATGTTGATTTGGAAGCAGCAACTGCTCACAAAGTGTGTGTAATGAATACACCCGGACAGAATTCGAATGCTGTGGCAGAATTGGCATTGGGCATGATGGTGATGGCAGTTCGCAATTTCTATAACGGAACATCGGGAACAGAACTTTACGGAAAGAAGTTGGGTATCCATGCCTTTGGAAACGTTGGCCGTAATGTGGCGCGTATTGCCAAAGGATTTGGTATGGACGTTTACGCGTATGATGCTTTCTGTCCGAAAGAAGTGATTGAAAATGCAGGTGTAAAAGCAGTCGATTCAGTAGAAGAACTCTATTCGACATGTCAAGTAATCTCTTTACATATTCCAGCAACAGCCGAGACCAAGAACTCTATCAATGCAGCTTTGGTTGGTAAAATGCCAAAAGGAGGATTGTTGGTCAATACTGCTCGCAAAGAGGTAATCAA
>CAVJQR010000201.1:2558-5103 GCA_963651605.1 Agathobaculum sp. | reverse complement strand
ATACAAAATAGAAACGCAATGAATCTATTAGAACTAAGTGAACAAGAAATAATAAGACGTAACAGCATGATGCAGTTGCGCGAGATGGGGATCGAGCCGTATCCTGCAGCCGAGTATGTAACCAATGCATTCTCAAAAGAGATAAAGGAGAACTTCAAAGACGATGCCGAGCCGCGCAAAGTACGTATTGCAGGCCGTATCATGAGCCGCCGTATTATGGGTAAAGCTTCCTTTATGGAGTTGCAAGATTCGGAAGGCCGCATTCAGGTATATATCTCTCGCGATGACATTTGTCCGGACGAGAACAAAGACCTTTACACTGTCGTATTCAAGAAATTGTTGGACATTGGCGACTTTGTCGGTATCGAAGGCTTCGTGTTCCGTACGCAGATGGGCGAGATTTCTGTTCATGCCCAAGGCTTGACCGTCTTGGCCAAGTCATTGCGACCGCTTCCTATTGTAAAATACAAAGACGGGGTGGCGTATGATGGATTCAACGACCCCGAACTCAGATACCGCCAACGTTATGTCGACCTGGTCGTCAACGACGGTGTGAAAGATATCTTCAAGAAACGCGCAAAGGTGTTGCAGACACTGCGCAGTGAGCTGGATGGTGCCGGCTATACGGAGGTGGAGACCCCGACGCTGCAATCCATCCCCGGTGGAGCCAGCGCCCGCCCGTTCATCACCCACTTCAATGCGCTGAACATCGAGATGTATATGCGTATTGCCACGGAGCTTTATCTGAAACGCTTGATCGTAGGCGGCTTCGAAGGCGTCTATGAGATTGGCAAAAACTTCCGCAATGAAGGAATGGACCGCACGCACAACCCCGAGTTTACCTGCATGGAGCTGTACGTTCAATATAAGGATTACAACTGGATGATGTCATTCACCGAGAAGTTGCTCGAGACCATCTGCATAGCCGTGAACGGTTCGTGCGAGACAGTGGTGGATGGCAAGACCATCAGCTTCAAGGCTCCTTACCGCCGTCTGCCTATCTTGGAAGCCATTCAAGAGAAGACCGGCTACGATTTGACCGGCATGGACGAGGAGCAGATCCGCGAGGTGTGCAAGAAACTCAACATGGAGATTGACGAAACGATGGGCAAAGGCAAGCTGATCGACGAGATCTTTGGCGAGTTCTGCGAAGGGACCTTCGTCCAGCCGACGTTCATCACCGACTACCCTGTGGAGATGTCGCCATTGACGAAGATGCACCGCAGCAAGCCGGGCCTGACAGAACGCTTCGAGTTGATGGTGAACGGCAAGGAATTGGCCAACGCCTACTCAGAGTTGAACGACCCGATCGACCAAGAAGCGCGCTTCAAGGAGCAGATGCGTTTGGCCGCCAAGGGCGACGACGAAGCGATGATCATCGACCAAGACTTCATGCGGGCATTGGAATATGGCATGCCTCCTACGAGCGGTATCGGTATCGGCATCGACCGTTTGGTGATGTTGATGACGGGCCAGACCACTATTCAAGAGGTGCTTCTCTTCCCACAGATGCGCCCAGAGAAGAGCGTGAAGAAAGACAGTGTCGAGAAATACGAAGCCATCGGCGTCGACAAAGATTGGGTACCCGCCCTGCAGAAAGCCGGCTATGTGACGGTCGACACGCTCAAGGAGGCGAACGCCAACAAGATCCGCCAGGAACTTTGCGAACTCAACAAGAAATATAAGTTAGGCTTGGAGAATCCTGCTGTCAGCCAGATCGAAGGCTGGATAGCGAATGCTGCCAAATAAATATCCGTACAGCAATGAAGTTGCCAGGTAAAATTGCAATAATGGGTGGCGGTAGTTGGGCTACCGCCTTGGCCAAAATTGTACTCTCTACGCAAGAGAGCATCAATTGGTACATGCGCCGCACGGATCAGATCGATGCTTTCATGCAGACGGGGCATAATCCGAGTTATTTGTCGGCTGTCGAGTTTGATGTCGAACGGATCCGATTCTATGCCGATATCAACCGGGCCATAGAGGAGTCGGACACCTTGATCTTTGCAACCCCTTCACCCTTTTTGAAGCAGCATTTGCAGAAGGTCACCACACCCTTGAGCGACAAATTCATCATCTCTGCCATCAAAGGAATTGTCCCCGACGAGAACATGCTGGTGGCTGACTATTTTGCAGAATACTACAACGTTCCGTTGGATCACATCGCCGTGATCGGTGGGCCGTGCCATGCCGAGGAGATCGCCCTCGAGCGCCTCTCGTACATCACGTTGGCCTGTCCCGACATCGAGAAAGTACGGACACTTTCGCCCGTCTTCCGCAACCAGTACTTGAAGAACTACTGCTGCAAAGACGTGACCGGCATCGAATATGCCTCGGTGTTGAAGAACGTATATGCCATCGTGGCCGGCATCTGCCATGGGATGAAGTATGGCGACAATTTCCTGGCCGTCTTCATCTGCAATGCGATCGAGGAGATGCGCCGCTTCCTGCATGCCGTACATGGGCTGGAGCGCGACATTACCGACTCGGTCTATCTCGGCGATTTGCTGGTGACGGCCTACTCGCGCTTCAGCCGCAACCGCAC
>CAVJQR010000201.1:0-2548 GCA_963651605.1 Agathobaculum sp. | reverse complement strand
GTTTGGCACCATGATCGGCAAGGGCTATTCTGTCAAGACGGCCCAGCTCGAGATGGAGATGATTGCCGAAGGCTACTACGGAACGAAATGCATCTACGAAATCAACGAACGATATAAAGTCGACATGCCGATATTGAACACATTGTATGCGATCTTGTACAACCGCAAGTCGCCGATCACTGAAATCCGGCAGCTGACAAAGACATTCAAATAAACAATAAAATCGCAATCATAGGCGTATGAAGAACATCAGCTTAAACATTGAAAAGGTATTCGGCTTCGTGCAGAAAGAGACAATCTATGCACAAGAAGCTAAAGCAAACGAGTGTATGGCCACATTGCACAACGGCAATGGCGCTGGCAACGACTTCTTGGGATGGTTACATTTGCCGTCGTCCATCACCGAAGAACAATTGGCCGACATCGAACAGACCGCAAACGTGTTGCGTTCGAAATGCGAAGTCGTAGTCGCTATCGGTATCGGTGGCAGTTATCTGGGTACACGTGCCGTGGTGGAAGCCATGAGCAACAGCTTCGATGCCCTTCATACGGCCGACCGCAAGAACCCGATCCTCTTGTATGCCGGTCACAACATCGGCGAAGACTACCTCTATGAATTGAGCGAAGTGTTGAAAGGCCGCCAATTCGGTATCATCAACATCTCCAAGTCGGGTACGACCACCGAGCCGGCCCTTGCCTTCCGCATCTTGAAGAAACAGCTCGAGGAGGCTGTCGGAAAAGAGGAGGCCCGGCAACGTATCGTAGCCATCACCGACGCCAAGAAAGGCGCATTGCGCACATTGGCTACCCAAGAGGGCTACAAGACATTCGTCATCCCCGACAATGTGGGCGGACGCTTCTCCGTACTGACCCCCGTCGGCCTGTTGCCTATCGCCGTGGCGGGTGTGAGCATCCGCGAATTGGTGGCCGGTGCCGTTTCGATGGAGAAGGCTACCGACCAAAGCGTTCCGTTTGCCGAGAACATCTCTGCCATCTACGCCGCTGCCCGCAACGAACTCTACAAAGGCGGAAAGAAGATCGAGATCCTCTGCAATTTCCACCCGAAGTTGCACTATATCGCCGAATGGTGGAAGCAGCTCTATGGCGAAAGCGAAGGAAAAGAAAACAAAGGCATCTTCCCGGCCGCTGTCGACTTGACTACCGACCTCCACTCGATGGGACAATGGATTCAGGAGGGCGAACGCACGATCTTCGAAACGGTTATCTCTGTCGAGGAGCCGAACCACAAGGTCGTTGTCCCGACCGACGAAGCCAACCTCGACGGCTTGAACTTCCTGGCCGGCAAACGGGTGGATGAAGTGAACAAGATGGCCGAACTGGGTACGCAGTTGGCTCACGTCGATGGCGGCGTTCCCAACATAAAGGTTACCATGCCGGCCGTCACTCCCTACTACATCGGCCAGCTCTTCTACTTCTTCGAAAAGGCTTGCGGCATAAGCGGCTATATCTTGAACGTCAATCCGTTCAACCAGCCGGGTGTCGAGGCTTACAAGAAGAATATGTTCGCCCTGCTCAACAAACCGGGCTACGAAAAAGAGAGCGAAGCCATCAAGAGCCGTTTGTAACAGACGATAAACGATAATCAAGAGCACGGATTGCATTCCCCGCCCGGAGTGGAGTCCGTGCTTTATAGTTCCTATATCTATGGAGAGATCAACCATCCACAACGCTATAACGGCCTATCTTGTTGCCACGCATGCACCACGGCTGTGCCCGAAAGCCGTCCTGTTCGATATGGACGGCGTCTTGTTCGACTCGATGCGCTTCCATGCTCGGGCTTGGAAAACGGTGGCCGATCGCCATCATCTCCTCTCCGCCGAGAACGATTTCTATCTCTATGAGGGGCGGACGGGCGCCAGTACGATCGATATCCTTTATCAGAACACCTACCACCGGCCGGCCACCGACGACGAGCGCCGGCAGATCTACGAAGAGAAGTCGGCCCTGTTCCAACAGCTCAACGACGGCGAACCGATGGCGGGTGCGGCCGACGTGTTGCGGAAAGTGAGGGAGAGCGGCCTGCAGCGCCTCGTCGTGACAGGCTCCGGCCAGCGGAGTCTTATCGACAAGCTCAACCGCGCCTATCCGCATTGCTTTACGCCGGACAAGAACGTAACCGCCTTCGACGTCGAGCGTGGGAAACCCGATCCGGAGCCTTACCTGATAGGACTGAAGAAAGCCGGCGTCGCTCCCCACGAAGCCATCGTCGTCGAGAATGCCCCTTTGGGCGTGCGTGCCGGTGTCGCTGCAGGTATCTTTACGATAGCTGTCAATACAGGGCCTTTGGACGATGCGGTGCTTCTCCGCGAAGGTGCCCATCTGCTCTTCCCCTCCATGAACGCCTTAGCAGAGGCCTGGGAAGAGATTGTCAAAGAGTAGGACACTGTTGTTATATCATCATATCAAAGAACCAAGGCAGAAAGGATGCCGGCCTGAAAATATAGTGAGGTTGAGTCTTGCTCTATCGATATCACAAATATAGTATATGCGAAAAGTCTGTAGTTGGCGAACGATGGTGAAAGTCGGT
>CAVJQR010000200.1:0-5139 GCA_963651605.1 Agathobaculum sp. | reverse complement strand
TTTGCTGAGTTTGAATCGATGACACCTTGTGCTATCTATGTGAGTGCTACACCGGCCGATTATGAATTGGAAAAAAGTGAAGGGGTAGTAGTGGATCAGGTGATTCGACCGACCGGTTTGCTGGATCCTGTTATAGATGTGCGGCCAACATTGAACCAGATAGATGACTTGATGGAGGAGATTACACAACGGGCAGCCAAGGATGAGCGCGTGTTGGTGACGACCTTGACAAAACGCATGGCCGAAGAGTTGACAACCTATCTTACTCGTATGGGGGTGCGCTGCAATTATATTCATAGTGACGTCGATACCTTGGAGCGTGTTCAAATCATGGACGATTTACGAAAAGGCTTGTTCGATGTATTGGTCGGCGTGAACTTGTTGCGTGAAGGATTGGATTTACCCGAAGTCTCATTGGTCGCTATTTTGGATGCAGACAAGGAAGGTTTCTTGCGTTCTCACCGTTCTTTGACGCAGACGGCCGGTCGTGCGGCTCGAAACGTCAATGGAAGGGTAATTTTCTATGCTGACAAGATAACGGAAAGTATGCGGTTGACTATCGACGAGACGAACAGACGACGGAAGAAGCAAATGGATTACAACGAAAAGCACGGCATCACGCCTACACAGGTGATGAAAAACAGTGTGTCATTAGTGGCTGAAAAGCAGAAAAATGCAGCACCTGAGCCCTATGCTTATGTTGAAACGGAGCATACGATGGTGGCCGATCCTGTAGAACAATACATGAGTCGCCCGCAATTGGAAAAGGCTATAGAGCATACGCGCAAACAAATGACCGATGCCGCCAAGAACCTCGATTTCATTGAAGCGGCTCAATATCGTGATGAATTGGTGCGTTTGCAGTTATTGTTGGAAGGAAAAAAGGAGGAATAATCAATGCAAAATCAAACAGTAAAACGACGGTCTGTGTTGATCGTCCTGGTCTGTTTCTTGAGTACTCTTTCATTTATGCTGAAAGGAGAAGAAGCGGACAAGGTTTTATTTGGAAAGTATCTTCAAAAGATGCAGAACCCAGCGGTGAAAGATCGGGGAGAAGTGATGGCTCAGACGGCTCTTTTCTTTTTGGAAACGCCCTATGTGGCCAAAACTTTAGAGCGGGAACCGGAGCAATTGGTCGTGAATTTGCATGAATTGGACTGCATGACATTTGTCGAATCCGTTTTGGCTTTGTCTGAAACGGTTCTTTCTCCATCGCCATCCTGGGATACGTTTTTGGCAAAGCTGCAATCGATTCGTTACAGAAATGGTGAGATTGTTGATTATACATCGCGGCTTCATTATACTTCGGATTGGATTTTTGACAATGAGAGACGAGGAAACATACAGGATGTCACACAGTCGATAGGAGGAAAGCCTTTGTCAATCGCCGTTTCGTTCATGTCTACACATCCGGATAGCTACAAGCAATTGGCCAACCATCCCGAATGGATAACCGTAATGGCTGAAAAAGAGAAGGAGATCAACGGCCGTTCTTACTTTTATATACCCCAGGAGGAAATACCACATTGCGCAGACAAAATCCAAACCGGCGATATTGTCTGTTTTGTTACGGCCATTAAGGGGTTGGATATTTCGCATGTAGGGATCATTTATAATACAGAAGGAAAGCAAACGTTCATTCATGCATCGACTACAAAGAAGAAAGTAATTGTTAATGAAGCCCCCTTGTCAACATATGTTTCAAACATTAAGAACACTATAGGAATCATGATTATACGCCCCCGATTCTAATAGAATTGTCTGATTGAAAGACTTTTCCTATTAGGAGACCGCACTTAGGAGTTGTTTTTCTCCCATGAATTTTTGCTATCTTTGTGACTGTTGATCGGAACCATCTTGACTATTTCGCTCTTATTAGGGAAATAGCGTGGCATAGCATGTGATTTTGTAATGTGAAATCGAGATGGTATGGATGATGAATATATCATTTTCAATATATTACAAAGAGACAAATATGAAACAGAAGAGATTGCAACGAACAATGATAGGGGGATTGTTTTGGCTTACTATAGGGTTGACTCCTTGTTTTGGCCAAGGCAATTCACAAGATTGCGAGCGTGACAATGCCCAATGGGTGAACCCTTTTATTGGTACAGCCTTGAGTGATGTGCCAACCCTTTGGGGGGATTATGGAGGAACCTACCCGGGAGCGGTGGCACCATGGGGACTTGTACAACTATCGCCGGAGACAAGCGCCCGACCTTCTCAATTGGGCTATTATTATCACGACACGAAGATTTTATGGTTCACTTGTTTGGACCATAATAGTGGTTATCCAAATGGTTCAACCGGTCGATTGAATTTGGTGTTGATGCGCGGAAAGCATTCGACCCTTCCCCATGATTATGCCGGACGTTCGTTTAGTCATAGCCATGAACATAGTGAAGCCGGATATTACAAGGTGCAGTTCGGTGATGGAGATGAGGTGGAGATGACGGCAGCCAGTCATGCCGGATTATTGCGATACCATACGGCGAGCGATACGACCACCCTTGCCATATTCAATGCCGGCCATATAAATGTAGCAGATGGGGTAGTGCGGTGCGAATATGGCCATTCGATTTTCTCATTTTCACACCCCTTTGAAGATTACACCATGCGGGGCGATACTTTGTATGCGCACTTTGTCCGGGCGACTCCTTTGCAGATAGCTCTTACAGCTTCAGCCAATAGTTTCAAAAAGAGTCAGGAAAATGGAGAAAAACAGTTGTTGAATGCCAATTTTGAAGCTGTCCGAACGGCAACTTATGAAGCTTGGCGCAAGGAATTGTCGTGCGTCGATATGAATGGAGCGACCGATGATGGGCGAACAAAGTTCTACACGGCTCTCTATCATGCCATGCTTTGCCCGACCAATGTGGCCGATGTGGGAGAAACGCCCACCTTTAGAAGTTTCTCGTTTTGGGATACTTTCCGCACCTTGCACCCCTTGCTTTCTATGCTAAAGCCCGAAATGCAAAAAAATATGGTGGATGGTGCGATGGCGGAATATCGTCGATGGGGGAAACTGCCCAAAGGTCCGATGACGGGTATCCATGCCATTCCGGTATTGCTTGATTCGTATGTAAAAGGGGCCACTCGTTGCTCATTGCAGGAAATTTATGAAGCTTGTCGCAAAACGTATGATGCTTGGAGCGGAGAAGTGGAGATGCAACAGTATCTTCAGCAAGGTTTTGTGGATGCGCAACAAGGGGCCTCGGTAAGTATCACGGCGGAGTTGGCCTACGATGATTGGGCCATGATGGCAATTTGTCGCATGCTTGGTCATGAGGATGAGGCGAATTTGCATGCACAAAGAGCTTTGAATTATACAAATCTGTGGGATACCCGGAGTTTGTTGATGTTGCCCCGTCATGGTCGTGAGCTTCTTCGGGATGCCGGTGAACTGGGATATCAGGAGAGTACTAAATATACGGCATCCTTCTTCGCACCGCATAACAATGAACATATCGTAAACCTCAGTGGAGGAGCCAATGCTTTTGCCAAGCGACTCGATGAGGCTTTTGAAGATGGACGTGTGGCTTTCGACAATGAGACGGTCCTGAATTATCCGTATTTGTTTGTTTGGGCACGGCGTCCGGACCTGACCCTGAAACATGTGCATCAGATTGTGACAACAAACTATGGTAATACTCCCGGCGGAATACCGGGCAACGACGATTTGGGTTCGATGTCGAGCTGGCTGGTATTTGCCATGATGGGAGTCATGCCCGCATGTCCCGGCAGTGATGAGTATATCGTTCTGCCCCCATTTGCGGAAGAGGTGATACTGCATTTGCCGAACGGAAATGATTTGCATATAACGGGAGGCGGAACCGATCGTGTGGATGCTATGCCGCAACCGTCGTTTAATGGTTCATTGTTGCAACGGTGTCATCTCACTCATGAAGAGTTGATGAAAGGTGGCACACTCCGTTTTGATGATAAATCGCAACCGGATTTTCAGACGATGCTGTTGCCTTATTCACTTGTCAAAGATACTTCGAGATTTGAATTGACGACTACTGCCAAGGCTGAAAAAAAAGTGACACCCCACCAAGCCTGTTTCTTGCCGATTACCGTGACAAATCGTGGTGCCGATGGCGTATGTGTGGCGACCTTGCTGTGTGATGGCAAAGCGGTAGCCTCCTCTCATGTACGGGTTTCTCAAAATGAAACGGTTACGGATACCATTCATTATCGCTTGTATGCTGAAGGCCCCCATGTGCTGAGTTTGGGCGATAATTGGCAGCAGAAGGTGACGGTTGTTGAAGCCGGTGCTGATGCGCGGCGTTTACAATGTTGTGGTATTGAAGTGAAACCCGTCGTGAAACAGGGAGAGCAGGCTCAGATCAAAATCCAATTGAAGAATATCGGTGGGAAACCTTTCTGTGATAAAGTGGCGATGCTCGTGGACGGTGTGAATCTTTCTGAAATAAATTCTCAATTGGAACCTGGTGAAACGGCAGAGTATGAGGTACAATTGCCTGTTCTTTCGTCGGGAGTACATCGCATTCAAGTGGCTGATGGCGAAACGAAGGTGAAGGTTTATGACAATGCTCTCACAGCCACCGTGCTTGATGTGGACTTTGTGGGCGGAAAGGCGGTTGATAATTCAGGATTCACGAATGATGGTACCGGCTATGGGGCACTTACGTGGAGCAACAACAGCGTGACCACTGCCCATAATGCTTATGTTGAATTTCCCAAAACGGCAAGTTTGATGTATGGATATACGCAGTTGACGATGCTCACATGGGTGCGACCTTCCGAGTCAGGAGATGATTATATCGACTTTTTCACGAAAGGAGACAAAACTGTGCTGAAGATAAACGGCGGCCGTTCGTTAACCTTCTTTGCCGGTGGATGGGGGAGAGGCGAATGCGAGGTGCCCGTTCCTGAAAAATGGTACAACCATTGGCATCTGGTAGCCGGTGTTTGTGAGTCGGGTTTGATAAAAATTTATGTGGACGGCCGACTGAAACAGAGTCTTTCCGTGAAGGGCGATGTCAAAGCTTCCGAATTGCCGTGGAATTTAGGCCGGAATGCAGAAATGCCTTATGCCCGTTTTGGCAATAATGAGTTTCGTGGAACGCGCATCTATGCGGCTCCTCTTAGCGACGAGCAGATTCTTCAGCT
>CAVJQR010000199.1:0-5157 GCA_963651605.1 Agathobaculum sp. | reverse complement strand
GATTATTTCTTCTGACAACTGGTCGCAATTGATGGAAGACTCTGCTTTAAATAAAATAGAGCAATCGCTGAGTCTGTAAGCAGCATAACTATCAAGAGACGGATCCATCATAAAATTAATCTTAATGCTATCCTTTACCAATCTATCATATAAAGCCGGATATGGTTTGTAAAGTTCATTGAATTTTGAAATAACATTTTCCAATAAACCTTTTTGATAAGCATTAAGATTTGAATTTGAAGCATAAATTTTGGCCATTTGCGAAAAATTAAACTCCCACTTATCACCAACATAATAACGCTTTCCATTTCTGCCCCCGCTAGAACCTTTATCTACAGCAGTTCCATATTCGGGAAAACCACCAGCCTCATATTCTCCGGAATTTAGTTTTGGTATTTCGTCTATTAAGCAGGAACGACAAGTTGTTCCTTTATAAACAGTATAAGAAGCACTGCCCAAACTGCCACCACCTCCAATGGTGACATAGGCATCTGTACATATAGTAACAACGACAGGAACGCTTCTCGTTGTCATTTCAGCCTCTAATGTCTCGGAAATAAATAAATCAGACATGTCATTAGTACAACTTGTTGTAAAAAAATAAATATGACAGACAGATTTCTTGATAGAATATAAACATACTTCAATCCTATCCAATGCTTGATTTTAAAAGTTAGAATCATAGTTTAGGGATTTAAGTTACAATAAAAACCACTCCCTTATAGGGGCGCAGTAAGAATAAAAAACGGCAGATAAGATAACACTCCTTTCTTGTTTAGCTGCTTTTAGGTGAGACTTTTGCAAATATACAAAATAAATTTGATCATACCAACTGCATTTAACTCCCCGTGGTGGGGAGAGAATGGCTTACAACTGGTAGCGAAGTTGATCCAGAAAGAGAGGTATTTCCTCTTTTTCGATGCCTGCTTTCTCCAATTCAGGGATGTCTTGCTCGAATTGGTTGTAGAAGGTATCCCAATTGCTCCCCTCCAATTGGATGGCTTGCTTGTAGAATTTCAGTGCCTGTGGTACATTTTGCAGTGCCCACTCTGTATGTCCCGCATTCAGATAGTCCTCCATGCCGGGATGCTCGGCCAATATTTTCTTATAGTAGTTGCGAGCCTGGTCATATTTGTGGGTCAAGAATGAGCACCACGCTATCGGTCTCCACGCTTTATGGGTTGAGGTATCCAGATAATCTACCTTGTAATAATACTTCAGCGCTTCGCTATAATTCTTCATGGCCAAGTGGCAATGGCCGATACTGATCTGGATCTGCAACTCATCGGGCGAGATCGTTTCGTAACGGTGGTAGTAGGTCAGTGCCTTTTCCGGTTGCTTCAACATCTTGTAGCAGGAGGCGATTTGTCGGATCACCCACCGGCTATTGGGGAAGAGTAGGTCGGCATGCAGATAATCCTGCAGAGCCCCTTCCCAGTCGCCTTTCAATTGTCGGCAATAGCCCGACTTCTGATAGAGTGTAACCTCTTCTTTATTGTTGACTTGCAGCTGATTGTAGATGGTCAATGCCTCGTCGAAATATCGCTTTTGCAGATACGACTCAGCGAGAATTGTCAAACTTTCCATATCAGAGAGGAATGGTTTGAGCAACGGCAAGTTATGGAAATCCAATGTATAAGTGAAAATGTCATCGAAATCCAAATGCGACGGGTGCAGTTTGTGGAAACGATAGAGATCTTGTATGTATTGGCCGGCTACATCAGAGACTCCTTTCTTATCCTCGAGTCCCGACTCTTTTTCCTGCATCAGGAAATCTACCGATTGATCGTCCAATTGGCCCAACATCATGTTGCACATCTCCTGCGGAAGCTCCATCATGCTGTAAAAGAAAGAGTACTTGTCGGAATTACACATCTTCGACACTTTCGCCATCGAATGGATCAAGTTCATCTGTTGTTTGTTGTCGAATTTCCGGCCAATGGGCGAGTACTCCAACGAAAAAGGCATGAACCAGTTGTCCAATTCGCGGAAGAACGGATAGTTTTTCAAGTGGATGAACGTCGAATGCAACACGTCGGCTCCATCTTGTTGCAACTCATTGAACTCCTTGAGAGTGCGGTTGATCTTGTCGTTCGAGAAGACCATCTTTTCCCATTCGGGGTTCATCTCGTCGCTCAGCTTTTCAGGGGTCAAGTCGGTCAGTTTGATCTTCTTCGCCAGCGATGAGTTCAATTTGATCATCTCCGGTAGAATCTCTTCTTGCAACTTCTGCGTGATCTTCTCCGTTTGGCGGGCCATGATGAATTTCAGTGTGATCGTTCGCATCTCTTTTGCGAGAGAAGGACGGCATTCGGCCAGGGCCTGCAGTCTGTTTTGCAGCTGCGGGTAGAGTGCCGTGCGTCGTCTGTATTTATAGAGGATCACCATGATGGCAACGAGGGCCCGCATTGCAATTTCGATATCTTCGTGACTTGCCGCGTCAAAGAGCAGATTCATTTTTTCTTTGTCAAACGCCTCTTCCAATCCTAAGAAGAGAGCCGATACTACCTGACAAGCAATGAATGAGGGCAGTTCGTTGCTCTTCAGAAGGGCTTGCAGGTCAGATACCTCCTCGGTGGTGAGGAAGCCGGATACCCATACCTTATTGAACAGCAGGTGGCGCATCTGTTCAATCTGTTTGTCTACCGTCGTGTCGTGCAACGACCGTGCGTCGAAGAGGGTGGCTAACGACCGATGAATGGCGGCAAACGACACCTCTTTTTGACTTTTTATAATTCGCCGACAACTATAGTAGCAAAGGGGCGATTCTTTGGCCAGGGCAACACCTTTCACCTTGTCTGCCAGCTCGTAGGTCGAAGCCAATAGTGATTGGTAGATCTGTTCTTGCATCGGATCCTGAAACCCGTTGAGGCGATAGTGCAACATCTGCTTGTAGGTGTCCTGCAGGGCGTTGAGTTGGTCCTGCATCCCCAGTTCGTTACACCCCGCCATCAAGCCCAACAAACCGTCGAAAGCCGATTTCAGCTCTTTATGGTCTGTCCACCCGACAATTCTGTCGTATGCTTTGTTTATTTCCTGTAGTGTCATTGCTTGAATTATTGTCATACAAACATACAAAATAAATATGTTTTTTACAAATGGGCAAGCCCTGTTCCCCTATTTTTATGATACAATCTTTGGAGAAAAATTTGTAATTTTGCGGTCGATTATAAGCGTATAAGGTAGAAATAAAGATGATGATGAAGAAAAGTTTGGTAAAGAAGTATCTTTTGTTTATTTTGGGATTGTATTTTTTGTCGGCAGGGATTGCCTTGATCGTTCACTCCAATTTAGGGTCTACCCCCATTTCGAGCATCAATTATGTACTGAGCCTTAATACTTCACTTACGTTAGGAACATGGACGTTCCTCATCAACAATCTGATGGTGCTTGGCCAGTTGTGGTTGGTTCGCGATTGTTGTACGAAAAAGGAAATTGTAGAAATTTTGTTGCAAGTACCGTTTTCGTTTATCTTCTCCTCTTTTATCGATTTGAATATGTTCTTAATCCACGGATTGAATCCATCGGATTATCTCATGTCCATCTGTATTTTGCTGATCGGTTGCGTGATACAATCAATAGGTATTATTCTTGAGTTGCGTCCTAATGTGGTGATTATGAGCGCGGAAGGATTTGTTAAGTATGCCTCTCGGCGCTATGGGAAGAAATTCAGCCGTATGAAGGTGGGCTTTGATGTGGCACTGGTCGTGACAGCTTCCGTCGTTTCATGGTGTTTTGTGCAACGTGTGGACGGAGTTCGTGAAGGAACGCTCATCGCTGCTGCTATCACGGGCTTTATTGTCGGTTTCTTGGATACGAAAATCTTCACGCAAAAGAATTGGCAAAGGGCAAAACATGCCAAAAATTATGCCATGAGCCATGTCGCCTATTCGCGCAGATGAGACGGTGATCCATAGCTCTAATAACGAAACAAAGTGGCGTTGCAATCAATCATGTACGTCCCTTTTTCGTTTGTTGCCGAATCCTTTTCGTAAAGCTTACGAAAAATGGAAAAAAATCTCCCTAAAAAACTTCAGTTTTATGCGGTGAAAACTCCAGTTCATTCGGGGGAAAACTGCAGTTTTGTGCCGAGAAAACTGCAGTTTCATGCCGAGAAAACTTTTCAGAACTGAAATGTTGTTTGGAAAAGAGTGGAGAGCGATGGGTTAATTCTTCGAAGAAATGAGATTTCATACGGCGGAAAGGTAGGGAACTTCTTTATTTTTTATAACTTTGCAATTCATAATGCAGGTCGATGAAGAAACATTACTACATACTATTTGCAGCCTTGGCTTTGCTCGCTTCGTGCATGGGCGAGAGCGGCGACGTGTGGATTTATGGCTCACAAACGGGCGTGATCCGAGGTGACGCTGAAAAATATATTCAGCTCTATTCGGGGGATAGGGTGACTTCAGACGCTTTGCAGACACAGGGAGTAGAGAACGGCGACTGTTGTCTGGTCGACTACAAGCTGAATTATGGCTTGCCCGACTCGATAGAGGAGGGATACTATAGGGTTGATATTCAGAAGTATGAAGTCGTTCCGCATTGCGCCTTGCAACCGAAAGTAGACACGGTCGGGGCTCGCCGAGACGAATCGTTTTTGACGTTGAATGTCAAAAAGTGTGAGTATGTGGATGGTATTCTTTTCATCTTTCCCGAGTATAAACGTTTTTACTCGTCGCAGCAGGATGGTTTTTCTGTGTCGTACGATCCCGCAGCCGAGCCGGAAAAGGATGAGGCTACCGGACTTTTGTGTTGGCATATTTACTTGCGGTCGACAACCACTCGCGAACAGCATGACACTGTCTACCGCACAAGTATTAAATTGCCGCAGGCATTGGATATTTCAGCATTGGTGGAAGGTGCCCGTTCGAAAGGTTACCTTGCCAGCGATTCCTTGAATCTTTTCATCTCCTATCCCGAGTATTTTATGGAAGATTCAGCATCGTGTGGCTGGCGAACGTCCGATGTGTTCACCGTCTTGCTGAACAAACGTCGGAAAGCCAATCGTAATTGAGAAAAATATTGTTGAACAAAAAAGCTATTAATGATCAAGATATGTACAAATCATTGTTTAAAGTGGTGGTAGCCATTATCACGCAGCCTACGAAAACTTGGAAGATGATTGAGCATCGATATAACAATCGGCAAGAG
>CAVJQR010000198.1:0-5223 GCA_963651605.1 Agathobaculum sp. | reverse complement strand
GTTATGAACCGTATCATACCACCCACGAGAAGTATAAATCGTACCACTATCCGATACAATCACAGAAGGTCCCCATATAGTTGAAATTTTTGTATCCGTGTTGTATTCCAACGTATCAGAAGTCAGAGTGAATTTATCATTCTCCAACCGCACACTGTCGTTGAACAAGGCTATTTTTGTAGCCGGACTATATTGGCCATAGAATGAAGAGAGTTGATTGAGGGAGTCTACAATCATACCCCCATCAAAGTAGTAACCGATATTTGATTCACGTTCATAGTTAAGGCTATCCGTAAACAATGTTACCTGTTTATTCTCCATTCGTACATTTTCCCGAAGGTATGCGATTTTTGTATTCCCGTCGTACATCAAATAATCCCCATACACGAACAAGGTATCCCCTTGCTCCATGCGGACATTACTGAAAGCTTCCAACGTATTGCTCTTTTCGAAAAAGTAAGCACTGTCGCAATACATGTATGAACTATCATGCCTGAAGCAAACATCCCCCAACAATACTTGAGCATCTTCGTTCACGGCCTTGTCAAAAGACAAGGTATTGGCATGTTCCAAGTATACTTTTGTCTTCTTTACAGGAACAGAATCGGCATTATGCACTTGAGCATGCATGCTCCAAGTACATAATGCCAACAATCCAATCAGGAAATATACTTTAGTAAAACATTTCATTCTTTCACCCATCCAGGGAAATGGAAATCGCAATTCTTCCAACCGTCACTAATTCGAACATATGTCGATTTCTGTTGTTTGCGAATCCAATCATTCAACAATTCTTCTCTTTTCTTGCCTTCTACGATCGTCTTCAATGCTTGATAGTCGTCCGACAAATTGGCTTTATGAGCTTCTGTCCGAGCACGAAGTTTCACGATTGCCACAACTTCTTTTTGTGTATTGGTTGTCATACGGAATGGCTTGGAAATATCGCCGACTTTCATATCATAAACAACCTTACCAATTTCTTGTGGCAATTCATGCATTTCGAAACGAGGGGTAGATGCATTCGAACTGGAATAGTTACTGTTCACCATCAATCCCTTATTGTTTCGTGTATCTTTATCGTATGATAAGAAAGTAGCCGCTTCTTCAAAAGTAAATTTGTTCTCTTGCAAGTTATTGTAGATAGAGTCCATGCGGGCCGTTGCTGCCGTAAGTTCCTTCTCCGAGACCTCAGGTTTTAACAAAATGTGACGGCAATTGATACGATCACCGCGTTTCTCAATCAACTGAATAATATGATAACCATACTCCGTCTGAACGATTTGGGAGATATGTTTCGGATCTTTCAAATTGAAAGCCACATTTGCAAATTCCGGCAACAACTGCGTTTTACTCATAAATCCCAACTCTCCACCACGAGCCGCAGAGCCCGGATCTTGCGAATACATACGAGCCAATGTAGAAAATTCATATTTGCCACTATTGACATCTTCCGTGAATTGACGCAAACGAGCTTTGATTGCGTCCGTCTCCTCGAATGGAATCTTCGGTTCGACAGTAATAATCTGCACTTCGACCGTCATAGGAATGTTCGGCAAACTGTCTTGTGGCAATTTGTTGAAATATTTTCTCACTTCAGATGGGGTCAATTTAATCTCGCCGACCAACTTCCGCTGCATTTCTTGCACAATTTGCTGCTCACGAACCATTTCAATTTTCTCGTCCTTGATCTGTGAAATCTTTTTATTGAAATACTCTTCTACCTTTTCTTTCGAGCCAATCTGTCCAATCACAGAATTAAGCCATTGTTCTACGCTTTGAAGCACTTGCGATTCAGGAACCTCTACACTATCGATCTTGGCTTGGTTCAAATACAATTTCTGAATGGCCATCTGCTCAGGGATAAAGCAATACGGATCACCTTCGAGGCGTTCACCGGCATTCAATAAATACAATCGTTGGGACTCTACATCAGAACGTAAGATTGCGTCATCGCCTACTACCCACACAATTTCATCAATCACATTGTCCTGGGCCTTAATAATCCACGAACAACTCATCAGAAAAAATAAAAGTAATCCTTTTTTCATTTTGTATTCTTTTATTTTAGGCCCGAAGACTTCTCATCCGTAAAGATAATGTCGCCTTTTCGAACCGCATCGTTATATAAATCATCTTCAAAATCTTTCAGGAATTTCACTTTCCGTTGATTAATCAGTAAATCTGTTATCTGATTATTGGCATAATCGAACGGAGCTACATTCCCTTTCAGAATATATTCATTAATATTCAACAAATAGCAGAAACTGCTATCTGCCGTCTCGATAAAGGAATGCGTCTGCAAAAATTCAGACTCATTCGTTACCTTCATCGGAATATTATCCATAATGTCGCCAAAGCTAATCCATTTATCGTAAAAATACTCATAAATGGCGGCATTTTGTACACTATATTTTTCAATTTTCTCGATCGATGCCTCCAAAGGTGAACGATACCACTTTTTTACCTCTCCTAAATTGGGTGCATTGACCGGTATTTTCAAAAACAAGCCCTTTACCAAACAATGGTCGAGCAATAAATCTTGTTTGTTTTCTTCGTAATAACGTTGTTTGTCTTCCTCTGAAATAAAAGACGACAAACGCTCTTTCGTCAGTTGCTCTTGATATTTGTACTGAATCAATGAACGACGATAAGCTTCAACCAAGCGATCTATCTCAGTTCTATTAGCATCATCCAAATTTCTGAGTGCGACCTCATAGATCAACTCGTTTTTCAATTGTTGTTTGACATAGCTTTCCGTCCAAATCAGACTATCGGCAGCTGTCAAATGTTTGGGCATAAGCGTCGTCAACTCTGCCCGAGAGATGGTTCGCCCCCCTAACTTTGCAATAACATCCCCCTTTTCAACCGATTGTTTAGATTGACAACCGGCCAACATAAAAGAGGCTGCAAGAACAAATAGGTGCAACTTCATTCTCATAATCCTTCTTTTCGGATAGCCTTTTTTATGGCCTTCCAATTTACTTCAATTGGATACTTCTCCCGCAAATCCTTTAGCCAAGCCTCTTCTGCCGCTTTTTGTTCACCTGTTGGCTTGTTCCAAATCTTTTCATTACTGATTGCAAACAGCAAAATACCATCGCGATATTCATTCAATACCAATGGAATATCCGGATGTTTGACAGCCAAATTATTTTTTTCCATCGTGAAGGTTACATCTTTCACGAAATAATTCAGCGTCTCATCCATGAATTCTTTTGAATAAGTTTTTGCCGACAATGGTGTTTGGAACAGGTATGCAGCGATCTCATTTTGAGCAAAAGTAACAGTGTCAATACGAACCATCGGTTTGTCCATATCCTTCGCCCTCTCAAAGAAATCAGTCGTTGAAGGGAAATAGTCATCACACAACGATTGCAATTCTGCATATGCTTCAGGATACAATGTATAGTGATAAGCCTCCTTCAGATAGTTGTTGAATGAATTTTGCAAGGTAAAACACCATTCGCCTTGCATCATCTTATGAAGCCAAGGAGTTCCTACCTCATCAAGTGAAGGATAATCCAATTTTTTCAGTAACTTCACGATATGATACCCGAACTGTGTCTTGAACGGGTGCGACAAATCACCTTCATGTTGCAATGCAAATGCTTGTTCCTCGAAAGGCTCTACCATCTCACCCGGTCCAAATACGGGCAACACTCCTCCTCGTTGAGCCGAGGCCTTGTCTGACGAGTATTGTTTTGCCAATTCGGCGAAATCTTCATTTTTATTTTTCAAGCGGTCATACAACTGATCAGCTTCTTGTTTAACCTCCTCTTCCGTCCGCTTCACCGAATCTTTCTCGAATGGAATCAAGATATGGGCTACTTGAACACGTCCCGGATTAGGCACACGGGCATTCAACCGAACAATATGGAAGCCCAAGCGCGTACGAAAAGGCAACGAAAGCTCCCCTTCTTTCATACCATAAAGATGATCTTCAAAATCTTTGATGGTCTTCATCGGAGCAAGGCTTCTCACATGTTCAAAACCGGCTTGCTTAGAATCTTTCTGCATCAATTCTTCACCCAACTTCACGATGTCTTCCCCTTGTTGGATACGTTTATAGGCATCCGTTGCCAATTGATAGACAGCCAAGGTATCTTTCGTCACAGACTGGGGCGGCAAGAAAAAGAGAATATGATCGTATTCGAGCAAAGTCGAAAGACGTTCATACTCTTTAGCCACCACTGCCTCCTCCGCTTTCTTATCAGACAAGTAGCTTCCGACCAAATCTATTCCATAACGGTCCAGTTCTTTCTTGAAAGACTTTGTCTTGTCCAATTTGTGCTCTTCTGCATCTGCCACTTTCAATTTGAAATTCTCAAATAATTCGACAAATGCTTTCAAAGCTTTTTCTTCCGACAAGTTCGTATTCGACCCATCTTTCTTTGCCATGTAGAGGAATTCTGCCATGGAAACGGATTTTTCACCCACAGTCATTGCAACAGAATCCGGCAACTGTGTTGCGGACCCCATCAAAGAAGTCAATAGTAAAGCTGATACAAAAAATTTCTTCATCAATAAGCCAATTAATGATGTAACAATTTTACATCCACAAAAATACACTAATTTAACGGATAGAATGATAGATTCGTATGTCTACTATCCACTAAATTAGTGTTTTTTATTATATGCAATGATCAATTAGCCATTTCCGAGAGGAACTTGATGCGCACCAAACGAATTTCATCTTCGGTATAGTCGCCGCCTAACTCCTCAATTGCTTCTTCCAAGTCGTCGGTTTCCGAATCCTTGAAATACTCGTAGATGTCTTCCACATGGTCTTCATCCATGACATCATTCAAGAAATAATCTATATTGATGCGTGTGCCGGAGTACACGATAGCTTCGATCTCATCCAACAGTTCGGAGAATTCCAAGCCTTTCGAAACGGCAATGTCATCCAATGCCACTTTTCGATCAATGCTCTGCACAATCCATACTTTCAATTTCGATTTGTTGGCAACGGTGCGGACTCGCAAGTCTTCCGGCCGTTCGATTTCATTCTCCTCGACATGTTTCTTAATCAAGGCGACGAACTCTGCACCATATCGTTTTGCTTTTCCTGCTCCTACTCCCGGAATGTTTTGAAGTTCCTCCAAGGTGATGGGGTAAGTAGTTGCCATTGCCTCAAGCGACGGATCTTGAAAGATAACAAACGGCGGAACTTCCAACCTTTTCGACAACTTCTTGCGCAAATCCTTCATCATAGAATAGAGG
>CAVJQR010000197.1:0-5286 GCA_963651605.1 Agathobaculum sp. | reverse complement strand
CGTAATACTATATTGTTTCATGATTTTTTAAAATTGAAGATTAAAACCAAATGAGAATGTTCTTGACAACGGATACCAACCACCTTCCGGATCAAATCCGTCATACCCGGTGATAGTAGCCAGGTTTTGTCCGGATAGATATAATCTCAAATAGTTGATATTTGCATGTTCCAATACTCTTTTCGGAATAGTATAACCGATCTGTACATTTTGAATCTTCAGATAGTCGGCAGTCCGTAACCAAAAACTGTTGTATCTTGAATCATAATCATTGGAAGTATTCGACAATGTCAGGCGTGGGTAAGACGCATTCGGGTTATTCTCGCTCCATGCATCCAAATGCATTGGCCGTGCATTGTCCGTCAGATAGAATGCCCATCCTTCATATCCTTGAAGATACCTTTTGGTATTCAGTTTACCATACATATTCATGGAAAAATCGAAATCTTTATATCCGAAGGAAAGATTCATGCCAAAATTTACGGGTATCTTCCGATTGAGTACAACACGGTCTTCACCATCGATTTTTCCGTCTCCGTTTTGATCCTTATATTTGATATTGCCCGGTAAAACATTTCCCTGATTCGGAGAATTGGCTATTTCTTCTTTACTCTGGAACAGGCCGATTGCTTCGTAACCAAATGGCAATTGGTACCGGTCATTCAAATAAGTCACGACATTTCCTTCGATCCATTTTTCGGAATCTCCCATCTCCAACACTTTGTTTTTAGAATAACTGAGATTGGCATTAGCTCCCCAACGGAAATCATTTTTACGATCCTCATAGCCGGCCATGATCTCCATACCTTCATTCCTCATTTTCAGTAAATTTGACAAAGGAGCGGACAATCCGAATTCACTGGGAACAGGCGGCCTGTACAAAATATCGGTTCTCCTATTTATAAAATAGTCGGCCGACAATTTTATGCGCTGTTCCAACCATCCAAGATCGATGCCGAGGTTGCTGACTTTTGCTTTTTCCCATGTTATATTGGGATTGATCGCCACATTATTATAAGCGCCACCGACTAATTTGTCGTTGAATGTATAAATCTTAGGGTTGTAACTTAATACTTGTGCTGTTGCATAGTAACCTACTTTTTCAGCATCCCCTAAAATTCCCCATGATGCCCTGATCTTCAATTCCGACAACCATCCGGCCGTTGGTTCCATAAATGGCTCGCGATGCAAATTCCACCCCGCCGAGAAAGAAGGGAAAACTCCCCAACGATGTCCTTTGGCAAAGCGGGAAGAACCATCACCGCGCATACTCGCTTCAAATAGATATTTGCCTTGATAATCGTAGTTCAGGCGTCCGAACCAGGATTGGACAGCTACGTCCTGGGCATTGCCCCCGTTTTGTTTATTCGTATTGCCAATGTCCAATACATCTATGCCCGCGAAAGGCATATCCTCCCTCGATGCCCAGAAATTCTCTGTTTTGTAATATTCTTGTGAATAGCCGGCCAATATTTTGAAATTGTGCAGGGCTGATATTTTAAAAGAATAGTCGGATGTAAACTGCAACTGCGTGCGGAAGTTATACGAGTTGGATTCACGTAATGAAGAAACCCGGTTTACTGTCTTGGCAATATTCCCTTCTTTGTCATACAGATAATAAGTATTTACCCTGTTTTTTGTTGCTGCATTGTGGGAATAGGTTGCAACGCTTCCTTTTATGTTCCAATCCTTTAAAGGAGAGAAAGTGACATCGAAAATAGCCATCATCTCTTTATGCCTTTCTTTGGAATAGCCGGATTCATTGACACCCGCAATCGGGTTGCCTCCCATTGCGCCGCCGGCTGCATAGGAGCCGTCTGGATTATAAATAGGTGTAACAGGAGAAATACGTGCAGCTTGTATCTGCCAAATAGTTGTTCCGCCATTCGGATTTTGGATATTTGTCTGTGTATACTGCAAGCTGGCATGAACATCTAGGCTCTTTAATATTTGGAAATGCATATCCGGCTTGAATATCAAACGGTTATAGTTGTTGTTCGGTAAGTTACCTTCTTGGTAGTCATTAGATACGGAAAAACGATAAGATATAGCCTTTTCTTTACTGGATACTGCAATATGGGTATTGTTGATAATGGTATTTTTTTTGTAGATTTCTTTGTACCACTTATTGTCTACATATTTTCCGGCATGCAGATCTCGTATTCCTTGCTCTCCGTAAATAACCTCTTTTCCATCATTGGCCATGGCCTGGTCATACAAACGCATGAAATCTTCTGACCCGACAAAGTCTAATTTGAATTGCGGGTTTTGTATACCTATATTGCTGGAAAACTCAACGACAGGACGATCGGTTGCTTTTGCTGTTTTGGTTGTTACCAAAATAACGCCGTTTGCTGCACGCGAACCATAAATAGCAGCGGAGGCTGCATCTTTTAATACGGATACGCTTTCGATATCATTTGGATTCAATGTGTAAATATTCCCCGGCATGCCATCGATCAGGACCAAAACGCCGGAACTGCCTCCGATGGTGGAGGTGCCGCGGATGTTGATGCTGGCGCCTGAACCGGCTGCTCCACTGCCTTTCGTCACGACCATGCCAGAAACAGAACTGGAGAACAGCTCTTGCACATTGGTTACCGGACGGGATTTGAGCACTTCTTCTGTTTTAACCGTACCGATGGAACCTGTCAGGTTGACTTTCTTTTGCGTACCGAAACCAACCACAACGACTTCGTCCAACGCTTGAGAATCTTCTTTCAATACAATTATTAGATTATTCTGATTCCCAACCCTGATTTCTTGTGAAGTATAACCAATATAGGAAACAACGATCATATCTTTATCCGAGATATTTTCCAAACTGAATTTCCCCTCCGAATCGGTAATCGTTCCAGTCGTTGTTCCTTTGACGGAGACATTCGCCCCGGCCACAGGTTCTCCATTCTGGTCTTTAACAACACCGGCTATGTTTCTTTTACTCTGTTGTGTGATAGTTGATTCCATTACTTTTGCAGACAAGATAATCTTCCTGTCCACTACCGAATAGCGCACATTCGTTCCGGAAAAGATTTTGTCCAACACGTTAAATATATCGCTCTTATCGGCATCAACAGAAACTTTCCGGTTTAAATCGACATGTTTTGTATTGAAAAAGAAGGAGAACTCCGATTGGTTTTCGATTTCATTCAACACTGTCTGGACTGTTTGATTTTGCATTTTCAAGCAAACAGTCGCTCTCTGTGCATAGCTGTCCGCGGCATGAGTCATGCCGATCGAACAGCATAACAAGAATATGTACAGCTTCATGACTCTTGGAATTTTGTTTGAGGCAAACCCCATAAAGGTTTGTGCCCAAAACTGTTGGATATTAAAATGTTTTTGCATATTTTTGTGGTGATCTAATAAATAAAAAAAGGTTTACTGCTTGTTGTCAAACAAGCGTTTTTAAAGTCAACTCATTTCATCCGGAAGAATACGCCAATATTTTTCCGGATGTTTTTTCTTTATGGAGGCCTGTTTTTCATACGTGCTTGGTTGTTTAATAGATTTCTATTCTTGTTTTCTCAATCATTGCATCTGGTGTATCCAGATAACGCCATTTGATGTTGGATGATATTTGGAAGATTTCCAGTATACGCTCCAACCTCTGATTGCTAAAAGATCCGGTAAACGCTTCATTCCGAAGTCGGGCATTGGATAAGACGAAAGTCACATTAAATCGTTTTTCCAACATCCGCAGGGCTTCCGGCAAGGGAGTCGCTTGGAATACAATCATCCCGTCTTTCCAGGCAATCTCCGATTCGCCATTCGTTTCTATCAGTTGTACCCGTGAAGAAGAAGGATCATAGGTCAGTTTTTGTCCGGGTTTCATCAGTACGGCCGTGCCCTTCCCGTTTTTTATATAATCGAAACGGACATTTCCTTCGATCAGGGTGGTAGAGACAAAAGCTTTTTTTTCGAATGCTTCGACGTTGAATGAAGTGCCCAGTACCTTTATTTTCGTTTCATGGGGAACTGTGATCTCAAAACTATGCTCCGGGTCTTTCCGGACTTCAAAGAAAGCTTCACCGTCCAACGTTACCCTTCTTTTATCTTTGTCGAAGAAAGAGGGATAAGACAGTTTCGACTCTGAATTAAGGTGTACAACAGACCCGTCTGGCAGATTAACCGTTGCAGTCATGCCGGGATTCGTTTCCACTTTGATCATCCGGGCCGTTTCGGCCGGATGAGGCTTTCGGGTTTGTATGCCGAAGGCTATTAGAAGGGGAATAAACAGGATGGCCGCAATACGTTGTAGCCAAGCAAACTTGGTTGTTTTGGAATGGGTTCTGTCTTTTTTCTCATTTCCCATCTGTCGGCAAACAGCATGCAATGCTTTCTCCGTATCCACTTTCGTCAGTACGCGCATCGTGTCCGTTGCCAGATAAAGCGTATGTATCTGCTTGGCGATCCGGTAATTCTCCTCCGATTGCTTTATCCATTCCTCGACCCGTCGGCATTCCTCAATCGTCGCTTCGCCTGAACAATAGCGAGGAAGGAGGTATTCCATCCTATTTCTATTCGATCTTTTCATAGTTGGTTCATCCTTGTTTTTCCATTAGACAAGAGAAGTCGAACGGATTCCTAAACAAAAACCTCTTTTTCCACTATTTTTTTTCTGCCACCATAAAGAAGTCGGAACAAATTCCTTATTTTTGTAAAGAAATATTATGGAAGGAGAGAAACGACAAATCACAGAAGAACGCTTTTTACTTCCAGCCATGCAACAGGGGGATCTAAAAGCCTATGGTGTCTTGTTCAGAAGATACTATCCGATGCTTTGTGCTTATGCGGCAAAGTTTGTAGAGTTAAAGGATGCAGAAGAGATCGTGCAGGATGTGATGCTGTGGTTGTGGGAGAACCGTGAAACGCAAACGTTCGAAACATCGTTAAGCCAATACCTCTTCAGGACGGTCTATCATCGCGCCATTAATCTGATCGTCCGCCACCAATCCCGCCTAAGAGCCGACACTCTTTTCTACGAGAATATGCAGAAGATGCTGCAGGATACCGACTTTTACCAACTCGAAGAGCTGCAAAAAAGGATTAGGGAAGCGGTCAACGCATTGCCTCCCACTTACCGAGAGGCTTTTGTCATGCATCGATTCGATAACAAAAGTTACAAAGAAATTGCCGAAATCCTGCAAGTTTCCCCCAAAACCGTCGACTACCGGATACAACAAGCATTAAAGCAATTGCGGGTAACGTTGAAAGATTACCTCCCGTTGCTCCTTTTGTTGCCAGGGGATTTCTTGTCGTAATTGTCGCACTTATCTGTTAGGT
>CAVJQR010000196.1:0-5323 GCA_963651605.1 Agathobaculum sp. | reverse complement strand
CCGCTAGCTCAGTTGGTAGAGCACAACACTTTTAATGTTGGGGTCTTGGGTTCGAACCCCAAGCGGATCACCAAAAGAAATCGCAGAAGTTTTGATGGCTTTTGCGATTTCTTTTTTTATGTCTGTACCATTGCTCGCAATCCCATGAAAAACATGGGTGTTTTGGTTGAGAAACACTATTGTTTTTCGTCCAAAACACGGATGTTTTCAAGGAAAAACACCTGTGTTTTTTTGAAGGCCCTTCCTGCTGTTCAAAAACAACATTTTCTTGTTGTTTGAAATCTTCGTATGGTGTTAATAGTGAACTTATTAAGTATTGTTTAGTCTAATTTTCTTTTCTACTGCTCTTTATTCTCCTTGAAATAATGTATTTTTGTAAAAAATAAAAAAGGAACAAGATTGCAATGAATTATATCGTCAATGCTCCGTCTTCTGCGTGGAAGACTTCCGTCAAGTTGCCGGCATCAAAAAGTATCTGTAACCGAGCTTTGATTCTGAATGCGTTGAGTTACAGTCCATACGACATACAAAACCTGTCGGATTGCGACGACACGGAGGTGATGGTTCGCGCCCTGAACTCCAATGATTGCCATTTCGATGTGAAAGCAGCCGGGACAGCTATGCGTTTCCTGACGGCATTTCTCTCAAAAATAGTAGGTGAATGGACGATTACCGGTACAGAACGCATGCGGAACCGCCCGATTCGTATCTTGGTGGATGCCCTGAATGCCGTAGGAGCCAAGATCGAATATGTAGAAAAAGAGGGATTCCCTCCGCTACATATATATGGTAGTGCGCTGCAAGGTGGCGAGATTTCGTTGGATGGTGGCGTCAGTTCGCAATACATTTCGGCATTGCTGATGGTGGCCCCTACGATGGAGAAAGGATTAACCCTGCATCTGGAGGGCAATATTGTCTCGAAGCCTTATATTCATCTGACGTTGCAGTTGATGAAACAGTATGGCGTTGACGCAGAATGGAGCGGATCGACTATCAAAGTGGCTCCGCAATCATATCGTCCACTGCCGTATACTGTCGAGTCGGATTGGAGCGCGGCTTCCTATTGGTATGAGATGATGGCCCTAAGCCCTTGTGCGGAGATTGAGCTGAAGGGCTTGTTTCAGGATAGTCTTCAAGGCGATTCGGCCGGTGCCCGGTTGTTTCAACAATTGGGAGTCGATACGATCTATACGGATGAAGGGGTAGTCTTGAAGAAAACAGGCCGTGTGGTAGAGCAACTGACGTACGACTTTGTCAATGAACCTGATTTGGCACAGACATTCGTCACGACATGCGCTTTCTTGAACGTCCCCTTCCGCTTTACAGGGCTTCAAAGCTTGAAGATCAAAGAGACAGACCGTATCGAGGCATTGAAGTGCGAGTTGCGGAAGTTGGGTTACTTGCTTACGGACGCTGACAATAGTGTTTTGGAATGGAACGGCGAGCATTGTGAGCCGGAAGTCCATCCCATTATTGCCACTTACGAAGACCATCGGATGGCCATGGCATTTGCTCCGGCTTCGTTGATTCGGAAAGAGGGAATTGAAATTGCTCATCCGGAGGTGGTAAGTAAGAGTTATCCTCATTTTTGGGAGAACTTGATCGCGGCCGGATTTGCTATAAAAACGATAGAAAAATAGAAGGGCTGATCATGTGGTATATACTGTTAAGTTTGGTTTGCCTTGGATTGGTGGCAGCGCTCTTGGGCTATCTTCGGAATAGAAAACTGCAGAAGATGCTTGAGCGAGGTGAGATTTCAGAAATTCCTGAAGCAAAAGAGATTCCTGAAGAGTGTTGTGGACAACATGAAACCTGCGAGCGCGACAGCCTATTGGCCGCCGTCAGCAAAGCGATCGAGTATTACGATGACGAAGAGTTGGACCGCTTCAAGGGGGTCGAGTCGGATGCTTACGAAGAGGAGGCCGTCGATGAATTTCGCGAAGTGCTATATACGCTGCAGGAAGTAGAGGTGGCCGGTTGGCTTCGGAGCTTGCAATTGCGAGGCGTAAACTTGCCTGATGCCTTGAAAGACGAGGCTTTTCTGATCGTAGGCGAGCGTCGTATAGCTCCATAACTCGAGGAGATCCGTTCGGGAGACATTTGATAGTCGAGGACAAGTGCCTCAAAACGAAACGAATAACAAGAAAGGAACAATGGAAATATTTCAATATGCCTTCTTCCAAAACGCATTGTGGGGAAGTCTTTTTACAGCAATAGCCTGTGGCATCGTCGGGACATATATTGTGACTCGCCGGATGGTTTTCATCAGTGGGGGCATTACACATGCCTCGTTTGGTGGCCTTGGCTTGGGCTTTTACATGGGAATAAATCCGATTCTCAGTGCATTGCTCTTCTCCATTTTGGCCGCTTTTGGTGTAGAATGGGCCAGCAAGTCGCAACAAATCCGCGAAGACTCTGTCATTGCAGGGGTATGGTCGTTGGGTATGGCCTTGGGTGTGATTTTCATATTCATGACCCCTGGCTATGCACCTAACTTGTCGGCCTATCTGTTTGGCAATATATTGACCATATCAAAGACGGACATCTTGGCGAGTGCTGGCTTGGCTTTGGCCTTGGTCGTGCTGTTTCTTCTCTTTTGGAGGGAGATAGTCTATGTGGCTTTCGACAATAATTTTGCCAAGACTCAACGTTTGCCGGTCAAATGGATCGAGTATACAATGATGTGTTTCATTGCCATCACGATTGTTTTTTCCATTCGTATGGTTGGAATCATGCTGTTGATGAGTCTGATGACATTGCCACAAATTACGATTAACCTGCTTACTTCTGACTATCAGAAGATTATGTGGGGAAGTATGGGCTTGGCCTTTTTCGGTAGTTTGGTGGGACTTGTTCTTTCTTATTGTTTGAATATACCTTCGGGTGCATTTATCATATTGGTGCTTGTCCTTCTTTTTTTAGCCGTAAAGTTAGGGAAACAAGTTTCCTATATGCTATCTAATCGTTAACTTTGTAGGGTTGGTATGGTGCAATAATTCAGCGTTGATGACGTTAGATTAACATAGAGATTACGAAATTGAAGAAAGCTTTTTACTATATAGCAATTCTCTCCTTTTTCTTGGTGTCTTGTAGCACGAAGAAAAACACGCGGATGAGTCGTTTTTATCATGCGCTAAACTCCCGTTTCAATATCTATTATAATGGGAAAACAGCGTTTGATGAGGCGCTTGCTTCCATGCAAAAAGGCTATAAAGAGAGTTATTCGGACATGATCTTGATGTATCCGATCAGCGCACAGCCGAAAGAGAAAAGTCAAACGGGCGGAGCTTTCGATCGGGCGATCGAGAAAAGTAATAAGGCGATCAAGTTGCATTCTATTCAAACGAAACCAATAAAGAAAGCTGGATGGAAGAACGATCCGAAGCAAGTCAAGCTGCAAAGTCAAGAAGAATACAATCCTTTCTTGAAAAAATGTTGGATGTTGATGGGCGAGGCGCAGTTCTATAATGCAGACTTCCTGCAAGCCTCTGCTACTTTCTCCTATATTTGCCGCCATTACAAAGAAGATGATGAGATAGTGGCCGCCGCAAAACTGTGGCAAGCTCGTTGCTATTCGGAAATGGGCTGGTATTATGAGTCGGAAGATATTCTGAATAAATTGAATACGGGAGGAATACCTAAGAAAAACATGAATCAATATGCGGCCGTCATGGCTGATTATCTGATCAAAAACCAGCGATTCGAAGAGGCTATTCCTTATATGAAGACGGCTATCAAAGCAGAGAAAGATGGATTGCAGCGCGCCCGTATGAAATATTTGTTGGGACAGATGTATACCTCCTTGGAGTTGGATGGCCTGGCTTACAAAACATTTGGAGAAGTGGCGCGCTCGAATCCGCCCTATCAATTGGAATTTGCAGCACGAATTCGGCAAACCGAAGTCTTTTCATCGGGAGGAAATTATCAGAAGGTAATAAAAATGCTCCAAAGCATGGCGAAGAGTTCAAAGAACAAAGATTATTTGGACCAAGTTTATTATGCTATGGGAAACATTTATCTTAGCAGAGAGGATACGGCCCAGGCAATCAAAAGCTATGGATTGGGCGTGGAAAAAAGTACGCAGAACGGCTTGGACAAGGCCATTTGCCAAATAAAATTGGGTGATCTTTATTTCGAAAAGCGTGATTATGTAAAGGCACAGCCCAATTTTAGCGGAGCTTTGTCCGGAATCCAAAAAGAATATAAAGATTACAATCGGATCTCTAAACTGTCGGCTGTCTTGGATGAGTTGGTTGTTCACGTTGAGGCGGTCCATTTGCAGGATAGTTTGCAGACTTTGGCCAAGATGCCGGAGAAAGAGAGATTGGCAATTATTGACAAGATCATCGAGAAAGTAAAAGAAGACGAGAAGCGTGCAAAAGAAGATGCCGAGAAAGAGAATTATTTGGCCGATCAAGCGTCGAGAGGCAATAATATTAATCGGCCGGGAACGGAAGCAAAGACAACAACCATCCCTACTGCCAGCGGAGAAACATCTTTCTATTTCTATAATGCACAAGCAGTTGCACAAGGTAAGACACAGTTCCAACGCAAGTGGGGACGCCGTCCGTTGGAGGATGATTGGCGACGTCGGAAGAAAACACTCTCCACCTTTGACGAGACTGCCCAGGGAGAGGGTGAACAGTTGGCTGTTGATTCCTTGGCAGATATGGCAAATGCAGACACTGCTTCGGTAGCTCCTGTGTCAGACGACCCGAAGACGCGAGAATATTATCTTCAACAGCTCCCTATGACTCCCGAAGATGTCGAAGCTTCGAACGTTATTATTGAAGATGGCTTGTATAATATGGGTATGATTTACAAGGACAAATTGGAGAATCTCCCCTTGTCAATCCAAACGTTTGCCGAGTTGGAAAAGCGATTCCCTGAGAATTCTCACCGATTGGAGAGTTTCTATCAGGTTTATCTTATGGCGCTTCGCTTGAAGGATGCCTCACTGCAGGAAGAATATAAGAATAAGTTGATCAAACAGTTCCCCGAAACAGACTATGCAGTTGCCGTGGCTGATCCGAATTATGAGTACAATGTCCGTATGATGGACGTCGTACAAGACTCTTTGTATGAGCAAACGTATGAGCAATATTTGGCGGAAAATATCCCGGCTGTACGAAAAAGCTATCAAACAGTCAGTGAAAAATATCCATTGGCCAAGTTGATGCCGAAATTCATGTTCTTGGATGCTTTGACTTATGTCCAAGCAGGCGACCCCGATGGCTTTAAAGAAGCATTGAAAGCTTTGTTGGAGAAATATCCTTCTGCCGATGTTTCTGAATTGGCCGGCGAGATGTTGAAAGGAGTGTTG
>CAVJQR010000195.1:0-5333 GCA_963651605.1 Agathobaculum sp. | reverse complement strand
GAGTAGATCTTGTCGACAAACGAGGCTCCGTTCTCATCGATCGGCGAGAAGTCGTATTCCCACTTCTTGTTGCGCATGTTCATTGTGCCGAAAGCGGTGAAAAGCTGCCCGTTTCGCCCGTTGCGGGTCGGCATGATACAGTCGAACATGTCCACGCCCCGCTCGATTCCTTCCAGCAAGTTCATCGGTGTTCCGACCCCCATCAGATAGCGAGGCTTCTCTTTGGGCAGGATGCCGTTGACCAGTTCGATCATTTCATACATCTTTTCGGTAGGCTCGCCGACAGCCAGTCCGCCGATGGCATTACCATCCGCCCCTATTTTCGCCACATTTTCGGCGGCTCTTGTGCGCAAGTCAGGGTAGACACACCCCTGAACGATCGGGAAGAGGCTTTGTTGGTAGCCATATTTCGGCTCAGTCTCGTTGAAACGCTTCACGCAACGGGCCAACCATCGCTCGGTCAATCCCAAAGATTTCTCGGCATAGGCATAATCAGCGTCGCCGGGGCAACACTCGTCGAAGGCCATCATGATGTCGGCCCCGATGGTTCGCTCTATATCCATCACACGTTCGGGCGTGAACAGGTGCTTCGACCCGTCGATGTGTGAGCGGAACTCGGCTCCCTCTTCGCGCAGTTTGCGATTGTCGGAAAGCGAAAAGACCTGAAACCCTCCGCTATCGGTCAGAATAGGTCGGTCCCATCCGTTGAAACGATGGAGGCCTCCTGCCTTTTCCAAGATGTCCAATCCCGGCCGCAAGTAGAGATGATAGGTATTTCCCAAGATGATTTGCGCCTTTATATCCTCTTTCAGCTCCGGCATGTGCACCGCTTTTACCGCACCTTGCGTGCCGACCGGCATGAAGATGGGGGTTTCGATCCGGCCATGATCGGTAGTTATCAGGCCTGCCCGAGCATTTGTTTTCGTATCGTTGTATTGTAATTCGAATTTCATACGGCAAAGGTAGGAAATAATCCTTGTATTCGCAACAACCTTTTCCGAATCCGAAACCGGTTGTTTCTACCTCTTTCACTGCTTTGTCGGTGGGTTTCAGCCGGATAGATGGAAGGCTTTAGGGGAGCCGTTCGCTTGTCTTTTACAACCGGATCCGTCGAATGTTCAAAGATGGCAGGTCGGTGGTGCCCAATTGGTTTGCCTCTCCGCGACCGATGTACGATACGGCTGCCAAATCGAGCCTCTTCACTTGGTTGAACAGTGCGAGGGCGGCGGTGTCAGCAGCCACGATATGGGGCGAAACGATCATCGCTTTCAGGGTCGCCACGTCTGCCAACGATTTGCCTTGCGGCCCGTTTTGGTGCATGACGCGGTAGGCATCCACGATGTTCAGCACCGGCTTTTTCTCCCAGGTACAGATGTCGGCGATGCACTGCTGCAGATCATTTTGGAGGAAGAAGCGACGGTCCCACACGATGCCCATGTAGTTTTTCATGGCTCCCGTCATGTTTACCGCTCTGTGATTCTTCAAAACAGGGACATTGATCCAGGCGTCTGCTTCGATCAAGGCTTCATGAATCTTGACGTTATGCAGATTTTTCCCGTTTGGAATAGCTGTTTCTTGGTAATACTTCTCATCGTTGGCCGGCACGATGATGCCCCCTGCCTCTTCGACTGCCGCTGCAATGCCGCTTGTCTCGTAGCATTTTTGCCAATCCTCGCAGGTATGGTCGAAGACGGTCACCTGCTGTGCGCCCGCTTCACGGCACTTCTTTACCAAGGCTTTGATCAGTTGCGGGTTGGTGTTGCCGGCCATCTCCGGGCGGCTATTCCAACTGATATTGGGTTTGATGACTACTTTCTCTCCTTTTTTGATATATTTTTCAATACCACCTAAAGCCTCCAGTGCTTTTTCCAACATGATTTCCGGCTCGCCCCCTGCGACTGTTACCATGTCGGGTGTCGCATCTGCCGCCAAAGGTGGGGTAGTGACAGCAGCCTGTAGGCCTTCAATATCAAGGGTTATGGCAGCAGTTGCCAACGCACCTGCTTTCAAAAATTCACGACGTTTCATGATGGTTAGTCTAATTAGTTATTGCTTTTCAAGCAAAAATAAGCATTTTCGCTCAAACCGCCAAGTGCCTTTGGGGTTTTTATGCAGCGCATTTTAGAAAGAGTAGCAGCCGTTTTCGGAGAAAAGTCGGCAGTTTTGAAAAAGTTTCTCGGCACAAAACTGCAGTTCACTCGGGAGAAAACTCGAGTTCTGTCGGCACAAAACTGCAGTTCATTCGGGTGATATTTTTCAAACGTTCGGGAGGCTTGAAAAAAATGTTCGGGAGATCAATGGAAAAGGGGTTGTTATTCTTGTCGGAAAGTTTTATATTTGTCACAATATTAAACAGATGTTATATTTAAACCATGAAAAAGAGTCTTTTTTTATGTTGTTTTGTATGGATGACCATCACCACGATGTTGGCGCAGTATCCCAAAGCAATTTTGTCTGGAGATTATCCCGATCCTTCCATCATGCGCGATGGGAAGGATTATTATATGACCCATTCTCCCTTCTATTATGCACCCGGTTTCCTGATATGGCACTCGCAAGACTTGATGAATTGGGAGCCTGTCTGCCGTGTGATGCCCGAGTATGAAGGCTCGGCCATGGCACCCGACTTGCTGAAATATAAAGATACCTATTATATCTACTTCCCGTCGGCGGGCACCAACTGGGTGATTTGGGCGAAAGATATACGGGGTCCGTGGAGCAAGCCCATCGACCTGAAAGTGTCGGGTATCGACCCCGGCCATATAGCCGACGAGCATGGCCACCGTTACCTCTATGTGGATGACGGATATGTGGTGCGCTTGACCGACGACGGACTGGCCACTGTGGGCGAAAAACAGAAGGTTTATGACGGTTGGTTCTACCCCGAAGGGTGGGAGACGGAGTGTATGTGTCTCGAATCGCCGAAGCTGAACTATCACAATGGCTACTATTATCTCACCTCTGCGCAAGGGGGTACCGCCGGCCCGGCAACCAGCCATATGGTGGCCTCAGCCCGCTCGAAAAATATTCTTGGCCCGTGGGAAAACTCTCCCTACAATCCGATTGTGCATACCTACAGCATGCGTGACAATTGGTGGTCGAAAGGGCACGGCACCTTGGTGGACGACGTCAATGGCAACTGGTGGATTGTCTATCATGCCTACGCCAAAGGGTATCATACATTGGGCCGTCAGACGCTGATCGAGCCTATCGAATGGACATCCGACGGATGGTATCGCACCAAACAGACGGCCACCCCGATCAAAGCCGAGCAGCCTATCCGCCACGGCCTCACCCTTTCCGACGATTTCAACGGGCCGGAGTTGGGTTTGCAGTGGACTTTCTGGAAAGAGTATGCCGTCAAGGAGCTGGCATTCGGCAAAGGTTCGTTGCAGATGAAGGCCAAAGGCTCGTCGCCTGCCGATGGCCGTCTGTTACTGACCACGGCTGAAGACAAGAACTATGAGACGCAAGTCGAGATCACGGTCGGCAGTGGCAACCGCGCCGGTCTGCTATTATATTATAATGAAAAGGCATACGCGGGCATTCTCTCCGACGGAAAGAATTTTACCATCTATCAGAATGCCGAATCAAAATGGGAGATTCCCAACACGATCGGCAGGCATTTCTATGCCAAGATCCACAACCGCGCCAACTTGTTGCAGATCATGGTCAGCAAAGACGGCGAGAAATGGAGCCCGGTGGCCGATAATCTGGACGTATCGCAGTTACATCACAATAATTTCCTCGGCTTCTATGCGCTGCGTCCCGCCTTGCTTTCAGCCGGAAAGGGGAGTGCCACGTTTGGCCATTTCCGCTATCGCAATGCCGTTCCTCAAGAGAAAGAGATGAGTGCCTACCTGATGGTGTTCCACAAAGACGAGACCCACAGTTTGCACATGGCCATCAGCCACGACGGTTATAGCTTCACGGCGTTGAACAATGGCGACCCTGTTATCAAAGGCGATACGATTGCCGGGCAGAAAGGTATCCGCGACCCGCATATCTACCGCGGGCCCGATGGTGCCTTCTACCTGGCCATGACCGATTTGCACATCTATGCGCAACAGGAAGGCTTCCGCGATACGGAGTGGGAGCGCGATGGCAATATCTACGGATGGGGCAACAACAAAGGGCTCGTCCTGATGAAATCGTGGGATCTGCTCCATTGGAAACGGACGAATGTGCGCTTCGACAAACTGACGGCCGGCTTGAGTGAGATCGGTTGTGCATGGGCGCCGGAAGTAACATTCGACGTTGAGAAACAAAAGCTGATGATTTACTTCACCATGCGCTATCAAAACGAGCCGAACCGTCTCTATTATGTATATGTAAATGACGACTTCGACACGATCGAGAGCGTACCGCAGATCTTGTTCGAGTACCCCGACGAGAAACTTTCTGCCATCGATGGCGACATTACAAGGGTAGGCGACCGGTATCATCTCTTCTATGTGGCGCAGTTCGACCCCGTGGCCGGCATCAAACAAGCCGTATCGGACCGCGCCAATGGCGGATACGAATTCAATCCGCGTTGGTATGATTTCGAAGAGGGTTCGTGCGAAGCCCCGACGGTATGGAAACGTATCGGCGAAGAGAAGTGGGTGTTGATGTACGACGTCTACAGTGTCAAGCCCCACAACTTCGGATTTATTGAAACGAGCGACTTTGTTTCGTTCAAAAACCTCGGTCGCTTCAACGAAGGAGTGATGAAGAGCACCAACTTCAATGCCCCCAAGCATGGTGCCGTTATCCAAATTACGGCAGAAGAGGCAGCTCGATTGGAGGAGTATTGGAAGGATAACAATTGAAAAGAAGCAACTATATGAACCAAAAAATCAGTAAAATAGCAGGAATGGCACTGGCCCTGTTGGCGGTTGGTCAGCCGCTTTCCGCTAAGGTGACGCACACAACTGCCGCCCCCGACTCCGTCTATCTTTTCCCTTATGCCAGCTTACCCGATGCGGGGCGCAGTGGTATGAAATTTGCATGGAGCAGTGACGGCGAGAAGTGGCAACAAGTGGCAGGAGGATATGCTTTCATCTCCTGCGATTTCGGCCCGTGGGGCGAATGGAAAGCGATCTACAACCCGCAGCTGATGCAGAGCCAAACGGATGGAACATGGCATCTTTACTGGGATCTGACGGCCGACGGAAAAGCAAAAGCCTATGTATCGTCGGCTGATTTGATACGATGGAAGCCGCAACAGTTCTTCATGGCAGCCGACAAAGAGAAGTATGCCGTGAAAAAGTGTAGCCAACCCTCGACCCAAACCATCCGAATAGAAGGAAAAGAGGTAAAGGGGTATGCCTTGAAAGTAGCCTACTCTACGA
>CAVJQR010000194.1:0-5344 GCA_963651605.1 Agathobaculum sp. | reverse complement strand
GTCACAACTTTTCGATGCTATTTTTCAAACATTTCCTGTCGTCTCTGAAACAATGGAGATCACACTGGAGGCCAATCCGGACGATTTGACGGAAGAGTATGTTGCCGACTTATGCCGATTGCCGGTGAATCGTGTCAGCATGGGCGTGCAGAGTTTCGATGATGATGATCTGAAATTCTTGAATCGCCGGCATGATAAATCGGAGGCGATCCATGCCGTCGAACGTCTACAACGAGTTGGGCTGGAGAATATCAGTATTGATCTGATTTATGGATTGCCCGGACAATCGCTTGCCAAATGGCGGAAGAATATCGACGAGGCTCTTCGATTGCAGGTGCCACACCTTTCTGCTTACCATTTAATATATGAAGAGGGGACAGCCATGTATCGGTTGCTTGAAGCGGGAAAGATTAAACCGGTCGAGGAAGATATGAGCGTCATGCTCTTCTCTGAAGTGCGACATCGGCTGATGGCTGCCGGCTATGAACATTATGAGATTTCAAACTTTGCCAAACCCGGTTGCTATTCGAAGCATAACAGTTCCTATTGGCAAGGGAAACGTTATTTGGGATTAGGCCCTTCGGCTCATTCTTATAATGGAGTGGAGCGAGAGTGGAATGCGGCCTCGTTGCCAATTTGGATCGAGGGCATCCGATGCGGGCATCCCAAGATCGAGTATGAACGACTGGATGCTGATACCAGCTATAACGATTATGTGGTGACGCATCTCCGAACGATGTGGGGCATTGATTTGGTAGAAGTGAAACAAACATTTGGAGATAACCGTCTGGACTACTGTTTGAAGATGGCAAAGAAGCATATAGTCGGAGGCTTGCTCGAGAAAAAAGAGAATAAACTTTGCTTGACCGAGGCAGGAATCTTCGTTTCTGACGGCATCATGAGCGACCTCCTTTGGGTGTAGTTTATGACGAAACCCCGTGTTTTCAATACGAAATGTATGTTAATAAGTACATTTTTTGCACATTCGTGAAATTTTTGTGTCGTTTTTATTTGCAAATATGAAAAACAAATCTCTATATTTGCGAAGTAAACATGCAAGTAGTGCCTTATTTATACATAATAGCGGGTTGTAATGGCGCGGGAAAGACGACCGCATCATATACTTTACTGCCGGAAATGCTCAAATGTAAGGAATTCGTTAATTCTGATGAGATAGCAAAAGGGCTTTCTCCTTTCAACGCGGATAGCATTGCCGTTGCCGTAGAGGCCAGCCGTATCATGTATAAACGAATGAAAGAGCTGATCGCTGCGAAAGAAACGTTTGCGATGGAAACAACCTTGGCGACAAGGACGGTGGCTAATTTGATCAAGGAGGCGCAAAAGGAAGGGTATTATGTGACATTATTGTATTTTTGGCTGAATACACCGGAGTTGGCCATAGCCCGTGTGAAAGAACGGGTGGCTGCTGGTGGACATAACGTACCTGAGAATACGATCAGGAGGCGATACAAAGCCGGAATACGAAACCTGTTTGATTTATATCTTCCGATTTGTGATTATTGGATGGTTACAGACAATTCTATGTCTCCCATGGAAGTAATTGCCAAAGGCTTTAAGGGCGACAAGAAGGAGATATTCAATCAGGTTATTTATCAAAAACTTGAAAATTATGACTGAGCAAGAACTAAGAGAATTTGAAGAGAACATCGTAAAAGGTGCGAATGTGGCATTTCAGCGTTTGGTAAATCAGAAGAAGAAAGAAAACGGTGATTTGATCTTTTCTCGCAACGGACATGTGTTCAGAGTCAAGGCTACTGATCTTGACGATAAAATGTTTTGATCCGTTCTCTCTTTATTTTTATTCTCGCAATCAAAAAAACACGTTAGGTTAGTCGAAGGAAAAACAAACGGGGTTGCCGCGCTGATGGAAGTGCGACAACCCCGTTTTGTTTTAAAAGGTTGGGGCAAACCCTTATCGGATGAACAACAATTCTCTATATTTAGGCAAAGGCCACATCTGATTGTCTACCATCAACTCCAGTTCGTCGATATGATCGCGGATCTCGTCCAAGAAGGGAGCTACCGTGTCATGGTAAGCAATGGCGCGTTCGCGCATATCGGCTATGTGATTGGCCTTTTTACGTGCATTGACCATGGCGTCAACTTGCTTGGTAACAGCCGAAATATGTTGGGCAATTTTGCGGATCAGACGTCTTGGCTCTTCCGACAATTCGGCTACTTCTTCTTCAGAGAAGGTCTCTTTCATGCGGGTGATATTCTCCAACAAGACGGTTTGATAGCGGATTACGACCGGAATGATATGGTTCAATGACAAATCTCCCAAGACGCGGGCTTCGATTTGGATCTTCTTGAGGTAGACCTCCCACTTGACTTCATTGCGGGCTTCCAATTCTTTGACGCTCAGTACGCCTGTCTCCTTGAACATCTTTACGGATTCGGGTTTCAAGTAAGCGTCGTATTGCAGTGGAACACTGTTCTCGCAATCCAGACCACGGCGTTTGGCTTCCTCTTTCCATTCTTCGCTGTATCCGTTGCCGTCGAAGCGGATTGGCTTGGACTCTTTGATGTAGTTCTTCAGTACTTCGAAGATAGCTGCCTCTTTGCTCTTTCCTTCTTTGCGCAATTGCTCGACATCTGTCTTGAATTGGCGCAGCTGATAGGCTACAGCCGAGTTCAAAGCCAACATGGTTGAACCGCAATTGGCCGATGAGCCCAAGGCGCGGAACTCGAAACGATTGCCGGTGAAGGCGAAAGGCGAGGTGCGATTGCGGTCCGTATTGTCCAACATCAGTTCGGGGATTTGTCCGAAGCCCAAATGAAGGCGCTTCTTTTCGTCCACTTCGATGGCATCTTCAATAGAGCTGTTCTCGAACTTGTCTAGAATCTCTGAAATTTGTGATCCCAAGAACGTGGAGATAATAGCAGGAGGAGCTTCGTTGGCACCGAGGCGATGCGCATTGCTGGCCGAGGCGATACTTGCCTTGAGCAAACTATTATATTTGTAGACGGCCATGATCGAATTGACAATGAATGTGATGAAGCGCAAGTTGTCTTCGCGATCTTCACCCGGCGAGAAGAGATTGATTCCCGTATCTGTTCCCATCGACCAATTGCAATGTTTTCCGGAGCCGTTGATACCCTTGAATGGCTTTTCGTGGAGCAACACGCGGAAGTTATGGCGGCGGGCTACACGCTTCATGACAGACATCAGCAACTGATTATGGTCGTTGGCCAAGTTGCACTCTTCGTAGATGGGAGCAAATTCGAACTGGTTGGGAGCTACTTCGTTGTGACGAGTCTTGACAGGGATACCCAACTTATAGCATTCTGATTCCAACTCTTTCATAAACTCCTGTACTCGTGAGGGGATAGCTCCGAAGTAGTGGTCGTCGAGCTGTTGGTTCTTCGCACTCTCATGCCCCAAAAGGGTGCGCTCTGTCAGTGACAGGTCCGGACGAGCGGCATAGAGATCCTCATCGATCAGAAAATATTCCTGCTCCCAACCCAAGTAAGCGATCACTTTCTTGACATTTTTGCTGTCGCTGAAGTAGTGACATACATCGGTTGCCGCTTTGTTCAAGGCTTCGATCGAGCGGATGAGCGGCGTCTTATAGTCCAATGCTTCCCCCGTATAAGCGATAAATACGGTAGGGATACAGAGCGTATCGTCTACAATAAACGCAGGCGAGGAGGGATCCCAAGCCGAGTAGCCGCGGGCTTCGAATGTGTTGCGCAATCCACCATTGGGGAAGCTCGAAGCGTCCGGCTCTTGCTGTACCAGCAACTTGCCGCTGAATTCTTCGATCATGCCGCCCATTCCATCGTGTTCGACAAAGGCATCATGCTTCTCTGCCGTGCCGTCTGTCAAGGGTTGAAACCAATGGGTATAGTGCGTCACGCCCTTTTCCAAAGCCCACATTTTCATGCCGGCCGCCACATGATTGGCGATTTCCCGATCGATGGGAGTGCCGTTGTCGATCGACTGTGTGAGTGCTTTGAATGTCTCTTTGGAAAGAAACTTCTGCATCGCTTTCCGATTGAATACGTTCTCTCCAAAATACTCCGATACCTTCTGATCGGGTGTATGTGCCTCTACCGCTTTTCGGTTGGAGGCTTTTTCTACTGCGTTAAAACGGAATATAGGCATACCCTATCTTTATTATTTTTTGTTTGTTTGACTGACAAAGTTAGGGTTAAATCTTCAAACCGTTTCTATGATGTGGCAATTTTCTTGTCGTTTGGACGAAGAAAAAAACAGGTCGGCTATTCTGCAGCCGACTTGCTTTGTTCGTATTGTTCGATTTCTTGTTTGCTTCGGCTGGCGGTTACCATATATACGCCCCCGAAGATGAACACGATGGCTATACCTTTGGTGAGGTTGAAAGAGTCCATACCCCAGCAGATAGCCACGATGCACGAAACGATCGGTTGTATGTAATTGTACATCCCCGCCACGGTCGGTCGCAGATTTTTTTGTCCGACCACCACCAGTATATAACTGATGAATGTGGCGCCCACCACGATGAATGCCAAGCTACCGATCTCGGTCCATTGCAGACTGCTCCAGCTCGTATCGATCAAGTTGCTGGAAGAGAACGGCAACATGCAAATGAAAGCATAGGTGAACATCCATTTCATGATGGTGATCAGTGTGTATTTTTTTACAAACTCCTTAAACAGAACGATATACGAGGCGTAGCATAACTGTGCGAACAACACCAGCAAGTCGCCCCAAATGGCTGTGTTCTTGGCGGGCGATGCGGCAGGATGATTCTGACTGCTGCCCCATATCAATAGGAGAGCACCTGTCGCGCCGACGGCAATACCCAATACTTTTTTCCCTGTGATCGGCTCTTTCAAGAATATGGCTGCCAGCAACATGGCCCAAAGCGGCATACTTGTCGTAATGATTGAGGCATCGCTGGGCGAGCTGAGGCTGATACCAAACAGAAAACATCCCTGGTTGAGGACGATACCCAGCAGGGAGGCAACGAACAGTTTGCCCATATCTTTATGATTGACATGTTCTTGCTTCTGAAAGAAGGAAGCGATCCAAAAGAGAAGCATGGCTCCACCGACCCGCAAGTCGGTCACTACGATTGGCGTTATGATACCCCCTAACATGAGGAATTTTGAGATGGGCGACATCAGTCCCCACATGGCGTTTGCTCCGAACATGGATGCATGCCCTTTCCAACTAAACTTTTCCATCTTTACTATCTACATATATTATATATATATCTGTCTATTCCTGCTGCAAAATTAAGGACTTTTGCGGCAGGCTGTCACTGCTTTTCCCATTTATTTAATGAAGAAAATAGATCCTCTTGCCGAGTTTCGAAAAAGTTTCTCGGCACAAAAC
>CAVJQR010000193.1:0-5348 GCA_963651605.1 Agathobaculum sp. | reverse complement strand
GATCGGGGTGAGCCGTATAGGCATCAAATTCAGCTTGACTACCGAACTGCATCAAGAAACCATACGCATAATCCGGGTTCTTCGGACTACGTTGTTCGTAAGCTTGAAAATTTTTCACACCGGGCACAGATGTCAATATCCGAACACCGTCTTGCATAAACTTGACAGCTTCTGGCGAGCCCTTGGGGTATTTCAAATCGAACAAAACGGTATGTAATACTTCTCCTTCTTTCAACTCGGCAGAAGGTGCGGAGCAACCGGCGAGAGCACTGACTCCTGCCCCACTCAACAAGGTGGCAGCACCTGATTTTTTGAGAAATTCTCTTCTTTCCATGTGTATGACAATTATTTATGAATAAACTTTTTACCTAACCACTTTCGAACGGGTTCATCATAAACCTTCAAGACAATATAGGCCAAAGCGATGTTTCCGAAAAAGAGTCCAACCGCTACGGGCCATGTTTCGGCAAATGTAAGTCCGTCTTTCCAAAGCCATGCATAAAAAAGATACATGAACGGATAATGAACCATATAGAGAGGATAGGAAATATCACCTAAAAAATGACAAAGAGAGGACATCGATTGCGATGGTTTTCCGCAAGCGCCAATGTATACCAGCAACGGAAGGACGAAGAGGGCACACACTGTGTCGTAAATTCCATTCATCCAAGGAGATTGCCCGTCGCCGATATAAGGAACAATGACAAGCACCACAATGGCTATGCTCGCCATGGTAAAAGCTCCTTTAATAGGGCGCGGTTTAAAGGTTCGGGCAAGAAACATACCCATTGAATAGGCAAACAACATACGCAACAGGCCTCCCGGGAAATTATAATCGGCCATTGTCCACCCTACTCCGATGGTTCCGTAGCCCGACAAGCCGAACAATGCGAACAAGGCCAAGCCCAATCCCAACAAGAGTACAACAGCCCCCAATGCCTTCGTCGATAGTTTATGCAAAAACAAAGCATAGAAAATATTGCCTATATATTCGAAAAAGAGAGACCAATTCGGACCGTTTAAGGGAAACATCTCGCCATTGCCACGAATTTCGGGTGTCGTATGGGGAAAGGCTGGGAGCATGAACAGGTTGATCAACAGTGCCAATAGAACACTCGAAAGGGCCACCGACGACCCATCCCATTTGACACATCCCTGAATGCAGAAAGTAATGACTCCCAAGAGGGCACCCATGACAACCATCGGGTGCAAACGCACCAGTCGGCGCTTGAAAAAATCCTTGACACGCATTGTTTTCCAGCGGTCGTCATAAGCATAACCTATTACGAAACCGGAAAGGACAAAGAAAAAATCAACAGCCAGGTAACCATGATTGAAGCCTTGGTCCATCGGACTTGTGGCAAAACCTTCAAAAACATGGTACCAGATAATCATCAAAGCCGCCACTCCACGTAATCCGTCGAGTAGCTCATAATGGGGTTTCGTATCTGCAAATGCTGCAGAGGAGATTGGAGTCATAACTGTTTTCTGATTAAAAAATCACAAGCACAAAGGTACATTTTATTCATGAATAATGCAACATGGGTTATCCATTAGGCAATGGACCAAGAGAGCATGCCCACGCAGTCGAGACAAACAACAAATTATTTTCTTGACATATTTCTACGTAAAACACAGACAACCAATCTTTTTTAAAACGAGGCGAAAACTTTGACAAAAATTACAGGATACAATATTTGGCCATTTGGAAAAAAATAGTTTACTTTGTTGGCATAAAAGAAATGCACTCGGTTCCTTGGATGAGTGGCTTAGTCAGCGGTCTGCAAAACCGTGTACGGCGGTTCGAATCCGCCAGGAACCTCCACAAGCCATCTGAAGTACGATTCGGATGGCTTTTTTGTTGCCAAAAAAAGGTGCGCATCTTTTGAAAAAAAGCTCGGGACCTTTTTTATAAATCATCGGCACCTTTTTTCAAAATCATCGGGACCTTTTTCAAGAAGCATCTGTAACCTCCTAAAAGGGGTTCATTAAACCAACCACCTAAGCCTTTTGCTTTGTACCTTTTGCTTTCGACAGGAGTAGAACGATAAGACTATTCTTTCTTCTTTTTTATGCCAACAAACAAAAGGAAGTGGTATGCGTCTGTTGTTTTCGATCCCACTTCTTCCACTTTGCCGAGTTGATTCTTTTCTTTACTTTTGCAATCTGAAATGAAAAACAATCGAAAAATACGCATGAAAAATAAATCTATATTGCTGGCAAGTTTCTCTTCGTTTGCCATAACCTGTTGGGCAGCAGACTACACCAACATCATTCTTATCAATTTAGACGACGTAGGATATGGTGATTTTTCCTATAATGGTGCTTATGGTTACCAAACACCCAACATTGACAAGATGGCGGCCGAAGGGGTACGATTCACTCATTTCTTGGCCGGACAACCCATCAGCGGAGCTTCAAGGGCGGGGTTATTGACCGGTTGCTACCCGAACCGTATCGGCTTCTCAGGTGCACCTGGCCCGGACTCCAACTATGGCATCAATCCTGAGGAGATGACCATGGGGGAATTGCTCCAACAAAAAGGATATGCTACGGCCATCTTTGGAAAATGGCACTTAGGAGACAAACCGCAGTTTCTTCCGTTGCAGAATGGATTTGACGAGTATTATGGATTGCCTTACTCGAACGACATGTGGCCTTTCCATCCCCAGCAAGGCATTTGGTTCAATTTTCCAGATCTTCCCACCTACGATGGAAATGACATTGTAGGCTATAATACCGATCAGACACGACTGACTACAGACTACACAGAGCGTTCCATAGCCTTTATCAAGAAGAACAAGAACAGACCATTTTTCCTTTATTTGGCACACAATATGCCACATGTTCCATTGGCCGTATCCGACAAGTTCAAAGGGAAAAGCGAGCAGGGACTGTTTGGTGATGTCATGATGGAAATTGATTGGAGTATTGGCGAAGTGTGGAAGGCGGTCCGAGAATTGGGACTGGAAGAGAAGACACTGATCGTCTTGACATCCGACAATGGCCCTTGGGCGAACTACGGCAACCATGCAGGCTCGACAGGGGGCTTGCGCGAAGCCAAAGCCACCACATTCGATGGCGGCAACCGCGTCCCTTGCATCGTTTATTGGAAAGGCAAGACCCGGGCGGGAACTACATGCAACCAACTGGCCTCAAACATTGATCTTTTCCCGACCTTTGCCGAGGTGGCACAAGCACCACTACCCGATAAAAAGATCGATGGCGTAAGCATTTTGTCCTTGATAGAGGGGAAAGAAGGGGCCAATCCCCGTCAGACATTCGCCTACTATTATCAGAAAAATGATTTGGAAGCGGTGACAGACGGCATGTTCAAACTCGTCTTTCCACATACGTATGTGACCTATGGCGCATACGAACCGGGCAACGATGGCCAGCCCGGCAAGTTAGCTAATAGAGATCTTTTGAAGCCGGAATTGTACGACCTGCGCCGCGACCCGGGCGAACGCTACAATGTGATAGGACAATACCCCGAGGAGGTGATCAAACTGATGAAGTTTGCCGATCAAATGCGTGAAGAATTAGGTGATGACTTGACCCTAAAGAAAGGATCTGAACGCCGAGAACCGGCTTTTGTAAACACTAAACAATAATAATAATATGAAGGATGAATTTTTAAAAATCGGACTGGTGGCATGCTGCTTGAATACGTTCCCTTCGGGAAGTGCCATGCCGGCAGAAGAACAACAGAAACGCCAGACAGACAGGCCCAATATCCTATTTATCTTGTCGGACGACCATACGTCGCAAGCGTGGGGTATCTATGGAGGGATCTTAGGGCAATACGCCAAGAATGAAAACATTCGTCGTTTGGCCAACGAAGGTTGCGTTTTGGATAATTGTTTTTGTACCAATTCCATCTCTTCCCCCAGCCGCGCCTCGATATTGACGGGTGCCTATAGCCATGTGAACGGCCTGTATACGTTGGAGGATACCTTCGACGGCTCGCAAGACAACATTGCCAAAGAAATGAAGGAGGGCGGCTATCAGACGGCCCTCGTCGGGAAATGGCATTTGCGTTCACAACCTCAGGGCTTCGACTACTACTCTATCTTCTACGACCAGGGAGAATATCGCGATCCTACCTTTATCAATAGTTCGGAGCCATGGCCTGGCGATCGAAATTTTGGTGAACGTGCTCATGGATTCTCGACCGACCTTGTTACAGAACGGGCCATTGCATGGATGAAAGCGACGGACAAGGAGAAGCCATTCATGATGTGCTGCCATTTCAAGGCTACGCATGAGCCATGGGATTACCCTGAGCGAATGAAACATCTATACGATGACGTCACCTTCCCCGAGCCTGAAAACATGTATGATTGGTGGGGGGAAACCTCTGAGCGCACCATTCCCGGCCAACCACTCGAAGAGTTGGCTCGCCGCTGGGGCATTGCTTCGAAAGACCCTGACAAGTGGTGGTGTCGCTACCCGGAACTGCCATTTTCGGTCGAGGGCAAGCAACGTACCGCCGCCCGCTCGGCTATCTATCAGAAGTTTGTGCGCGATTATCTGCGGTGTGGCGCCACGATCGACGACAATATCGGCAAGTTGATGGCAGCCCTCGACGAGATGGGCATCAGCGACAATACTATTGTGGTATACGTTTCCGATCAGGGTTATTTCTTGGGCGAGCATGGATTTTTCGACAAGCGACTGATGTATGAGCCTTCGTTGCGAATGCCGTTCGTCATCCGCTATCCGAAAGAAATCCCACAAGGGACGCGCAACAAAGACATCATCTTGAATATTGATTTCGCCTCATTGCTGGCCGACTATGCAGGAGTGAAAGCCCCCAACCGGTCGCAAGGCCGTAGCTTTCGCGAGAATCTGAAAGGCAACACTCCGAAAGATTGGCGCAAGGATATGTATTACCGCTATTGGACCCACCATGCTATCCGCCCGGCTCACTTCGGCGTTCGCAATGACCGTTACAAATTGATCTATTTCTATGGCGACCCGCTGAACATGACCGGTTCGGAAAGCACCAAGACGAAGCCGACTTGGGAGTTTTACGACTTACAATCCGACCCGCAAGAGAATCATAATGTCTATGGCGAGGCACAATATGAAAAGATCATCAAGGAGATGAAAAACGACCTCAAACGCTTGAGAAAGACATACAAAGACGAGGATTCGATCCAAATCGATTAATCAAATAGGGCCTTCGTTCGGGAGTAAACTCGCTTTTGTTCCCGAACGGGCTCTTGTTTTTGCCACTTGATTCACCACACCCTTTCGGACATTTTTTTATCTTTTACTCTTTCTTCACCCCACCATACAGCGGAAAAATAAACAAAAAAGGGAGATAGATTAGAACCTAACTC
>CAVJQR010000192.1:0-5357 GCA_963651605.1 Agathobaculum sp. | reverse complement strand
GGATATAACAATCCACTGTTCTTGACTGTTTTCAGTATAAAAATACAAAAAATGTATGTTAAAAATGCGATCAGGGTGTATATTTATCCAAATAAAATGTATATCTTTGGGGCAATAGAATACACAAAATAGTTGATATGCTTCATAAAGGTTATCGCAAACTTTATAATTGTCTGATTTTCTATTTCTGATAGAGATCGTCCACGACAAAGAAGGAGGAAAATTTTCACGCTTTTCTTCCGCGATAATTTATTTTTCCATTTAAAATCAACAAAAACAGTATGAATACAAAAGAAACTGTGTGCGCTTGCTGTGGCGACACAACGGTTTTTGCACCGTCAAATGCAGCCAACAATTTCGGCATGAACGACCGAATCAAACGTCTGCGTCAAGAATCATTTGAAGCAGAACCATCTCTTTCCATTGAAAGAGCACTTATCGAGACGCGTTTCTACAAAGAAAACGAGGGTAAATATCCTATCCCCGTCATGCGCGCCATGAACTTCTACGAAATCTGCAAGAACAAAACGATCTATATCGGAAAAGATGAATTGATCGTCGGTGAACGTGGTCCGCGTCCAAAGGCTGTTTCCACATTCCCTGAATTGACTTGCCACAGTGTAGAAGACTTGCAAATCTTGAACACCCGCGAATTGCAACGCTATACGATCAGCCAGGAAGATATCGACACCTATGCAAAAGAGGTAATCCCTTATTGGAAAGGCCGTACACAGCGCGAACGTATCTTCAACCATGTGCCGAAAGAATGGAAAACTGCCTACGAATTGGGTATGTTCACCGAGTTCATGGAGCAACGTGCAGCCGGCCATACCGCCCTCGACGGCAAAGTATATAAATATGGTTTGCTGGATTTGAAGGAGAAGATCCAAAAGGAATTGGACAACTTGGACTTCATGAACGACCGCGAAGCTTCCGACAAACAGGAGGAACTGACAGGTATGGCAATCTCATGCGACGCTGCTATCCTCTTCGCCGAGCGCCACGCCGACTTGGCAGACGAGATGTCGTTGACGGAAAAAGATCCGAAACGCGTCGAAGAATTGAAGAAGATCGCTGAAGTTTGTCGTTGGGTTCCGGCTCACGCTCCGAGAAACTATTGGGAAGCTATTCAGATGTATTGGTTCGTTCACCTGGGCACTATCACTGAATTGAACGGTTGGGATGCCATGAACCCGGGCCACTTCGACCAGCACTTGGCTCCATTCTACGAAAAAGATATCGCAGAAGGCACACTGACCCGCGATCAGGCAAAGGAATTGATGTCTTGCTTCTTCATCAAAGTAAACAACCAGACTGCACCTCCTAAGGTAGGTATCACTGCCAAGGAGAGCGGTACATATAACGACTTCACGAACTTGAACATCGGTGGCATCAAGGCCGATGGCCGCGATGGTGTCAGCGAAGTTTCATACATCATGTTGGAAACTGTCGAAGAGCTCCACTTGTTGCAACCGGGTAGTGCCCTCCACATCAGCGTCCGCACACCGGAACGTTTCTTGCGCGCAGGATGTAAGGTAATTCGCCAGGGACATGGTTATCCGTCAGTCTTCAACCCTGACGTATATGTTCAGGAGCTGATGCGCCAAGGCAAATCTCTTACAGACGCCCGCGAAGGCGGATGCAGTGGATGTATTGAGGTTGGAGCCTTCGGTAAAGAGGCTTATATCTTGACCGGCTACCTCAATGTTCCGAAGATTTTGGAGGTTACATTGCACAATGGCGTAGATCCTGTTTCAGGCCAGCACGTTGGTTTGTCGACCGGCGACCCGAGAGAGTTCAAGACATACGACGAACTGTATGCCGCATTCTTGAAACAACTTCACTATTTCGTGGACATGAAGGTGCGCGTAAGCAACTATATCGACCGCATGTTTGCCAAATATGCTCCGGCAACCTTCCTTTCTTTGTTCATCGACGACTGTATCGCCAAGGGTAAAGACTATTACAATGCCGGCCCTCGCTACAATACGAACTATATTCAATGTACGGGTTTGGGTACTATCACCGACAGCCTTTCTGTATTGCGCAAGCATGTTTATGAAGACAAGACCTATACAATGGATGAGATCTTGGAAGCAACCGATCATAACTTCGAAGGCTACGAGGCAATGCGTCAGTTCATTTTGAACCGTACTCCGTTCTTTGGAAACGACGATGACTATGCTGATTCCATCGCCATCAAGGTGTTCGACGACTTGTATGATGCCATCGAAGGCAAACCTAATACGAGAGGTGAATGCTTCCACTTGAACATGTTGTCGACAACGTGCCACGTTTACTTCGGAAAGATAATGGGAGCAACACCAAACGGACGTTTCGCCGGGCGCGCTATCTCCGATGGTACTTCTCCTTCTCACGGTGCCGACACTCACGGACCATCAGCCGTTATCAAATCATTGGGCAAATTGGATCAGGTCAAGAGCGGTGGTACGTTGCTGAACCAACGTTTCATGCCGTCATTGTTGAAGACCGAAGAAGATATCGCGAAGTTGGCATCACTCATCCGAAGCTATTTTGCTATGGGAGGTCACCACATTCAGTTCAATATCGTCGATACGGAAACACTCTACAATGCTCAACGTACGCCGGAAGATTACCGCGACTTGTTAGTCAGAGTAGCAGGTTATAGTGATTATTTCAACGACATGAACGCCGACTTACAAGCCGACGTCATTGCCCGTACGGAACAAGAAAGCTTCTAAGCATGCTCATATTCGATATCAAACGATATGCGATAAATGACGGACCGGGCATCCGAATCACCATTTTTATGAAAGGATGCCCGCTCTCATGTATTTGGTGTCACAACCCGGAGGGGATCTCTCCTCACCCGGAGAAGCTCTATACCAAAAAGAAGTGTATCGGTTGTCAGACATGTGTGAAGAAATGTCCGAACCATGCTCTGACACTTACGCCGGATGGCATCGTAACCGATAAGAACTTATGTACGGTATGCGGAAAATGTGCTCAAGTATGCCCGACACTGTCCATGCAAATCTCAGGCGAGGAGTACTCGACCGATCAAATCATGAAGGAGGTCGAAAAGGAGACAACCGTACTGGACAATTCCAAAGGTGGCGTTACTTTCTGCGGTGGCGAGCCGTTACTGCATCCAAAAGAATTGTTGGAGCTACTGAAACGATGCGGTGAGATTGACCTTCATCGAGCCGTCGATACCACCTTATTTGCCAAATGGGAGACAATCGAAGAGGTCATGCACAACTGCGAACTGTTCTTGGTTGACTTAAAACATATGGACTCTGATAAGCATCGGCTATATACCCATGTTCCGAATGAGCTCATTCATGACAACCTAAGAAAAGTGGCTGCAGCCGAGAAGCCTTATTGGATTCGTATTCCACTCATCGAAGGAGTGAATGCCGATGAAGAGAACTTGACCCGTTCCGCTTCATTCTTGGCGTCATTGCACACACAGCCGGAGATTGTAAATCTGTTGCCATACCACGATATTGGAAAAGGCAAACATGAAAAGCAAGGGACCATATACAACCCGACCCACATCTCTATGGCAGCACCGACCGAGGAGAAGATCCAACAAGCAATAGCCTTGTTTGAATCATACGGCATCAAAGCGCAAAAAGGAGGATAACCAATTAGCAAAAAATAGCGATTATAGTGTAACTTATTCGGATTGCAAAACATATAGACAATCCTTTTAAAAGCAAAAAAATCCAAACGTTTTGTTTGGATCAACAAATCAAGGAGAGGAAAAGGCCTAAAGAAAGGCTATTTTCCTCTCCTATTTTTCCAAAAAAGCTTTCGAAGAAAAGATAAAAAGCACTCGATCTTTTTTATTGTTCATCGTCAAGAATCACAGCAGCACTCCTCAGATCCCCACCAAAGGGAGGATTCAATTTGGCAACTCGTACGCGAACATGTATAATTTGTGGAAAGGATTGATGAAGAGCACGCATAATTCGTCCCGCCACCGCCTCCAACAATAGAGAAGGAGTACTCATCTCTTTGGCTACAACGGCATATACTTCAGCATAATTGATCGTATCTTCCAATCGATCAGATAGCGTTGCCGCCTCAATATCAGCGGTCAATAACAAATCAACAATAAATGTATTTCCTACGATTTTCTCTTGGGGAGCCACGCCATGATAAGCGTAAAACTTCATTGATTCCAATTCTATTTGTACTTTCATATTGTCATAATAAAGATGATTTCAAAGGGATCATCTCACTTACAATTATTAATTTTTATAATAAGACTGAACCTTTCACGTCAAAAATACTCTTATATTTGTAGAAAAACAAATATTTTTATGATGATAGGAGCAAAACAAAAAGAAGAATCTTCGAATGGAGGCTTGCACAACACCCTTACCATTGGTACTACTGTGAAGGGAACCATTCATACAGATGGTGATTTACGTTTAGACGGAAACGTTGAAGGCGACATCGTCTGTAGCGGGAAAATCGTTGTCGGCCCCAAAGGAATCATCAAAGGGAATGTACAAAGTGGAAATGCAGAGATTCACGGTTCAATAGAAGGCAAGTTGGATATCAAAGAAAAACTGGTATTGAAAGCCAGTGCCATCGTCAAGGGAGACATTTTCTTGAAGACCTTTGAAGTCGAACCCGGTGCCAAACTGACTGGAAAAGTTTGTTCAAACGAGTGATTCAATAGTTGAGTTTATAAGTTAAATATGGTATTTCGACTTATAAACTCAACTTATATATTATCGCTTATCCGCAACGGGAAGCTCCACAATTCGTACAAATCAAACAACCCTCTTGATAAACCAATGTTTCCTGACCGCAGTTAGGACACACTTGTCCTTTGGCGGCAGTCCCAGTCGGAAGATATTTCTTCAGCGCACGCTCCACACCATTCTTCCAAGTATTGATAGACTCATTGTTCAAATCCAATCCTTGTACAAGTTTAATTACTTGGTCTATCGGCATTGCATAGCGCAAAACACCGGAAATCAACTTGGCATAATTCCAATACTCGGGATTGAATTTGCTGTCCAAGCCCTCGATTGTCATCTTATATCCGCGCTTGTTCTTGAATTGGAAGTCATAATGCTTCTTGCCATCCTCATCAAAGCCTTTGATGATAGAGCCTTTTTGAATATTTTTCGGGACCATGATTCCCTCTTCATCATCAGCCAATCCCGTAAAGATCTCATAAGGACGACCATTCAACAAGCCAACGAAAGCAATCCAACGTTCCTTTTTGTTTTGGAAACGAACCACATCCGCCTCCAATTCGCGAGGACGCGATGAAACGATCACCGGTGGCTGCATACAATTAAAAGTATCAGCAGATTTCTTTTTCTTCTCTGTCGCAATAAGGACACCGG
>CAVJQR010000191.1:0-5371 GCA_963651605.1 Agathobaculum sp. | reverse complement strand
AGCGTTGACCGTTAAGCGGAGAACGCGTGCCGAGCGGCCGGAGCGTTGCACGAGTGAGCATAGCGAACGGCTTGCGACGCGCACAGCGAGGTAGCGTTCGGAGTAGGTCATAAGCGTAGCCCTGGCCTTTTGGTTACTTTTGGGCCAAGCCAAAAGTAACAATTCTCGATGCCATGAAATGGCAGCGCTAAAGAGAAAGAACGCGAAAAGGGAAAGAGAGAAGAGACAATGTAATAAAAAGCAAGCGGAAAGCAACAATATAATATATGTATTATTATAATATATGTATAAGAACGAAAAAAACAAATCGGCCTGGCTTCTCAGCCCGGCCGATCGATTGAAAAATTCCCAATTATCTACAGTCTTGGAAATTTGAGAGAATATTCAAAATGTATTGTTATCTATACAATTTTTATTTCACAATAAGCTTCACGCGCTGAACGACTGCTCCGTCTTCCAACGTCACGATATAGCTACCCGCCGGAACAGCGATAACAGCATCGCCCGCCACTTCGCGAACGGCTTGCGCCTTGCCTGTGAAGGTCGTCACCGTGATCTGTGCATTCGTCGCACCCTTCACGATCACACAACCCGTACCGGCATAGACCTTTGCCACTTCGATATCCTCGACACCTACCAGTTCACCACTCAAGTTGAGCCGCAAAACCAACTCCGGATTGCTCAAATGGATGTTACGAACCTGGTTCTTGTTGCCGTCCGACCAGCTCTTGAACTCGATGCCGGATGCCGGGAAGGCGATGACTTGGATATTGTCGTTGAAGTAATACTTGCCGTCGTTCGAGGTGTTGTTCACCACCTGAACGGTTGCCAACGTGTTGCCCATAGCAGAATGATACTTCTCTTTGACGTCGAGATTGATCTCTGTCGGGTTCGGCAGATTGATCGTAACGGTACGTTGCGACGTGATGTTCTTGATCGTATACTTACCGTTTTCCTTCGGCAATACGGAGCCGTCCACGCGAACCACTACCTTACCGGTATCGGCGTCGAGGGTCTTCACCGTAAATTCGAACGAGTCGTTGTGCTTCACCTCGTGAGGACCCGTCTTGCTAACGCTTGCACCACGCACGAAGTTCGGCATATTCACGATATGCGTATCATATACATAGATAGGATCCGGATCTTTCGGTTGGATCAACGTGAAGACCGCATAGATAACGATCGAGTTTTCACCGTCGGCCGTAACGGAAGCTGTCGAGCCGTACGACTTGCCGTTGATGGTCATCGACGAGAACTCTACTTTGCCCGGGTAGAGCGGCGTAGCCACAATATTATATTTCATGCCCTTCGTGATGGCGGTACCATTCTGTACATTCGCGCCGTTGGCGTCGCTCACGGTGATCGTACCCAACTCGGCTGTCCAGGTGATCACATCTTGCTTCGGCAAGAAGGTCAGGAAGGCATCGCCCGCATTGTAAGGCGTGTCATAGTTCTTCGTGTCGAACGGCTTGAACTGTACATCCTGACGGTTACCACCCGAACCATCTCTCGACGGAACGATGGACGGATCGCGCCAAACGTACGAACCAACGATTTCAGCAGCACCTTTCAACTGCGAGGTCGACAACGGAGCACCCTCGGCAATCGGTGTCGCCTCGGGCGATTCAATAAACAGACCGCTGAGCTTCATCTTGTTGATGATCAGCTTGCCCGTAGTCTTGAACTCCGTGTAAAGCGCATCGGCTGCGCGAACGATCGTGACAGTATAGGTTCCGGCATCGATCGGTTCCGGAATGTTGACACCGTTTTGCGAATAGGTAACCGTCCACTTGCTGTTTTTCTCCATGGCGTTAGTGGCATCCAACTGCAATTTCTTGTAGTCGAACACCTTCGGCGTGCCGTCGTAAGTAAAGGTTTGGTTGGCCACGTCGGAAGTCAATGCCAAATTCGAGCGCATGTCATTCTTCACTAAGCGGATCTTCACGTCACTCGTGATCGGGTAGTTGATCGGTGTGCCGGTATATTCACCTATCTCCGTAGCATGTTCGCTCGTGCTCACCAATTGGAATTGATAGCGAACGCCCGGAACCAACTCTTCGTCGGTCGACAGGTTAAAGGTGGTGATACCTGCATTTTGCACCTTCACATTGTAGCCCATGGCCGGGTCGATCAATATCAGATCGCTCGCCCGCTTACCGATAAACGGTTCGCTGTCTTTCGCTTTCGAAATGGTCAGCTGCGGCTTCGTCTGGTTTTCCGTTTTCACCGGACTGCCCACCGTGTAGAATGCGCTGAGCTCTTTCGTCTTGTCCCATGTAATGTTGTCAACATGTTGGTCGTTGGCATCCACCTCAAACTTCAAGCCGACCCAGTCTTTCGTCATCGTTCCTTCTTCATACTTGTCTGAACCGAAGAAAGTGAACTCGCCTTTCACTGTCTGATAGCCGGATGGGGTCTTGAAGCCCACCTTACCATCGGTTCCGATCTTGAAGTCGCCCTTCCAAGGTTCCGGATTCTCTTTGGCTTGCGCTGCTTTCGCATTGGTCCAAGTGATGGAGATCGACGGCATTCTCACCACAATCAGCGGTGCTTTGGTGATTTCGAACTCGATCTTATCCTCGAATGCCACATATTCATTGTCGGCCGGACGCATGATTTTCAGACGGTATTTGCCCACATTCGTCGGCTTGCTGATGGTCTGCAAAGCGTCGGCTGTCTGATATTCGAGCGTAAAGTCGTCGAAGTAGACATCTTTCGTGCCCACTTTTGTCGTAAAGGTCGGCGCCTGCGGATTGCCGTTATAGACAAACGTCTTCACGTCGGGTTGTACCAACGTGATCTTTCTCAACGTCTTCACGTCGATGCGCAATACAGAAGGGCCGCGGCTCAACAGGTAGATATCTTCCTTGATTTCATAGCACTTTTTGTCCTCATTGTAGATCGGAGTGTAAGCCTTCGCATTCAACACAACGGAGATTTGCTTGCTGAGATTCGTCGGAGCCGGAGCCACAAACGAGATGTTTATCGCATTCTTCGTTGGCAAGTTAGAGAACGTATTGTCAGCATTCATCGGGATGTCACCATTCGTACTCTCTTTTTCATGCACCCATACATCCGTGATCTCGCCTTTCGCTCCATTCAAGATAACCTTCATTGAGCCCGGTTTCTCTTTAGAGAAAGAAACGAAGATGTTATTGTTGCCCGAAACCAAAGGAATTTCGTAGACACCGTCGTTGTTGGTATCCGTGATTACCTGGTTGTTCTGCGTTACCGTGATATACTTGTATTCCGTCTCAATGATTGTCGGTTTAACATACAAGGTCTCATCGGCCTCTTTCTTGTCGCCGTCTGCAGCTACTTTTGATTCATCTTTATCATAGTAGTATAAAACCGTACCGGCTTTCTCGTCATGCGGCATCAAGTTGACGATCGCTGTTACATCCATCGTATGAAGCGTAACTACGTTCTCGCCTGCCTTCAACGTTGCTTTGTAGGTGCGAACAGTGGCATTTTCAGCAACCGGAGTGAGAAGCGTACTGTTCAAATAGATAGAGGTAAGTTTCAACTTCTGGTTATACAAATTGGTCTTATTGATAGTAATAAGCAATTCGTCATCGACAAGGAAGTCTTTGGTTGCGAAGTCGGCAACGGCAACCGCTACATTGTTAACCTTGAATGAGACAACACCTTTGTTAAACGTCACGTCGCTATTCATGGAGAGCGTAGCCCGCGTGCTCTCCGTATGGATAGAGATGATATTCCTGCCGGCAAGCAACTTATACGTGAATGTGATTTCAGTTTCCGTTTCTTTTCCATCGATTTTGGTCTCATTCACATACAGATGGGTCTCTTTCAGTCGCTGTTCATCCATCAGGTTCTTGTTGAAAGTAACAACCAATTCCTTACCCGCAAGCGTTTCGTAGGTTGCAAACTGATCCTCCGTTACCGGGTTACCAGCAATCGTATACGTTACAGCGCCGGTTTTAAATGCAACGTTGCTGTTCATTGAAACAGTCGCTTTCGTGCTCTCCGTATAAATGGAGATTACATTCTGGCCGGCTTCCAAATCGGTCTCGTATTGAACGATATCAGGATCAGAAGTTGTTACTGCATCCAGTTTTTTCTTATTCACGTGGATTTTTGTCTCTTCTAACTTCAAAACATCCATCTGGCTCTTTTTGATTTTGATAATCAAATGGTCGCCTACGAGGAAGTCTTTGGTTGCGAATTGGGCAACTGTTACTTTTTGACCCTTAACAAAAAAAGTAATGGCACCCTCGTTTCCAAAGGCAGCATTGCTATTCATGGAGAGAGTAGCCCGCGTGCTGATAGAATGAACAGAGATGACATTCAGACCTGCCACCAATTTCGTTTGGAAGGTGTAATCATCTCCTACGGGAGTGAGCTGTGTCCCGTTCAGATAAACGGCACTCTCTTTCCAACGCTGAGCATCCAACTTATTCTTGTTGAATTTGATCTCCAATTCATCGCCGCTCTTGAACTCTTTTGAGGCGATATCTGCCACTTTTACATCTTTGCCGGCAACCGTAAAGGTAACGACTTCGTCATTTAATGTCTCGCCGCTGTTCACGGAGATCGTAGCCGCCGTGGTTTCTGAGTTGATCGTCACGGTGTTACGGCCCGCCACGAATTCAGAAAGATATACCCCATCCGTATCAGCCACTTTCTTACCATTGATATAGACATCCGTCACCTTGATCTTCTTATTTTTGAGGTTGTCACTTTTGAAAGTGAGCTTCATCGGGTCGCCTTTAACCAAGTTCAAAGCAGAAATATCATCGTAGCTATTGATTTTAGTGTTAGTGGCACCTCCATAGAACTGGTAATCCGTACCATATTTCAACGTACCTGCGCCAATCACGTCGATACCGGTAGCCAATATACTGCGCGTAGTCACCTCTATATAGTTGACACCCGCCAAGGTCTTGTTGGGCTTTGCGATTTCATACTTAGCGCCATTCAGTAAGATCTGGTCTATTTCAACTGTTGGATTCTTCGGTTCTGCTGCAATGATGATAGGAAGCCCTACTGCATAGGTCGTACTCGTGCTAATGTTCCTTTTCGTCGTACCATCCACTACTTGAAATGTGGATGTGACAAGCTTGTTGTCGTATACCAACTTGAACGTAGCCGCGCGCTTGAACATCACTACAATCGGGTTGATTTTCACCTCGTTTGTAGCAACCACCTGAAGTTTCGCCTGATTCTTGGCGTCCAAATCAATTTTTTCATTATTGAAGAAGACCTTATCCACAACGTAACCAAACTCCGGAGTAACCGTCAATTTGATTGTCTCTCCATCAATGAAATATTTCCCAACTACATCTTCATTATTGTTATGGTCAACCACCTTCACCGTTCCGCCCTCGCTTTGGGCCAAAGTAACAAG
>CAVJQR010000190.1:0-5388 GCA_963651605.1 Agathobaculum sp. | reverse complement strand
TGTCCATAAGCTTGTGGAAAGCCGTGAAATCCTTGCCCGCAACAACAGTTCTAAGAAAAGTAACAGTTCAAAACGAAGCAGATGAGTTCATTTGTCATAGAAGGAGGACATCGGCTGCAGGGAGAGATCACACCACAGGGGGCCAAGAATGAAGCGCTTGAAGTGATATGTGCCATCTTGCTGACTCCCGAAAAGGTAACAATCCACAATGTCCCGGACATATTGGATGTAAACAATCTGATCCAATTGCTGCGTGACCTGCGGGTTAAAGTGGAACGGATCGGAGAAGGATCGTATACGTTTCAAGCAGACGATGTGGATCTCGACTATATACAGACAGATGATTTCATCCGCAAGAGTGCTTCTCTTCGTGGGTCGGTGATGTTGGTAGGGCCGTTGGTGGCTCGCTTTGGCCGGGCTTGCTTCCCGAAACCGGGGGGCGACAAGATCGGTCGCCGACGTCTTGATACACATTTTCTCGGTATTCAAAAGTTAGGAGCTTCCTTTTCATATGATGCTTCGCGCTTCGTATATGAGGTGGAAGCTACAAATCTGAAAGGAACCTATATGTTGCTTGATGAAGCTTCCGTAACAGGTACAGCAAATATTTTGATGACTGCCGTGTTGGCCGAAGGAAAGACTACCATCTACAATGCCGCATGTGAACCATATTTGCAACAGTTATCGGCCATGTTGAACCGTATGGGTGCCCATGTCTCTGGTGTGGGCTCTAACTTGTTGACGATCGAAGGGGTGAAGGAACTCCACGGTACGGAGCATACCATTCTTCCGGATATGATTGAAGTGGGTAGTTTCATCGGGATGGCGGCCATGACGGGTTCGGATATCGTTATCAGAAATACCGGTTATAAGATGTTAGGCATCATCCCTGATTCATTCCGCCGTTTGGGCATTCGTGTCGAACAACAGGGCGACGATATATATGTACCGCAACAAGATGGCTATGAGATTGAAACATTCATGGATGGTTCGATCATGACTATAGCCGACGCTCCGTGGCCGGGGCTGACTCCTGACTTGCTGAGTGTGTTCTTGGTGGTAGCGACTCAAGCAAAAGGTAGCGTATTGATCCACCAAAAGATGTTCGAAAGCCGTCTTTTCTTTGTGGACAAGCTGATTGATATGGGGGCACAAATTATCCTTTGCGATCCTCACCGGGCGACAGTTATCGGATTGGGTAATCGCTTTAGATTACGGGCTTCGGCTATGGTGTCGCCGGATATTCGCGCCGGAATTGCACTGCTTATTGCGGCTATGAGCGCAGAGGGTACAAGTACCATCCACAATATCGATCAGATAGACCGCGGTTATCAGGATATTGACAAACGATTGAATCGGATTGGCGCACGAATAACGCGTCTCTAACACAAATAAAAGATAGAACGATCACGATGATAAAGAGGGATGACGTAGTAAAAATAGGACAATTCGCCAAGCCTCATGGCGTAAAAGGCGAGCTGACACTGGTCACAGAGTGTGATGTTTTTGATGATGCGGACGAACAATTTGTAGTCTGTGATCTGGATGGAATTTTGGTTCCTTTCTTTGTTGAAAGTTTCCGCTACAAGACAGATTCAACCATGTTGCTGAAACTGGAAGGAGTCGATACGGACAAAGCGGCTGCTGAGTTCAATAATTGTGAGGTGTTTGTCCCATTAGATCGCGTCGATGAATCGGATCTGGTGGGTGACATTACTTGGGACAATTTCATCGGATTCGAAGTGATCGATGAAAACCATGGGGTGTTGGGCGTCATTACTGACGTTGATGAGTCTACTTGCAACGTGTTGTTCCAAGTGGAAGATCATCATGGTAAAGAATTGTTGATACCAGCCGCAGAGGAATTAGTGTCGGATGTGGATTATGAACAGAAAAAGATCGTGGTGACAGTGCCCGAAGGATTGCTCGCATTATAAAGAACAATGTTATGAAATGGTGGAAAGGACCGAAGAAGAGTGACTTGCCGTTTTGGAAACGGATACGATTCAAGTACAAACTCTCGTTCATCAATGAGAGTACACTCGAAGAGGTGTGGGGCTTCCATTTGTCGCAACTCTCCGTCTTTCTCTCGTTGGGTATCTTCGCTTTTGCTTTGGTGGCTATCACAGCAATGATTATTATCCTCACACCAATCCGCAACTATTTGCCGGGTTACCTCGATGTGGAAGTGCGCAAGGAGATTATGGATAATGCTTTGCGGGCAGATTCGCTCGAGCGTATGGTGCAAATTCAGGGACTTTATCTGCGGAATGTGTCGCAGATATTTATGGGAGAGGTGGAGTTGGATTCGATCCAGCGCATAGATTCTTTGGCTCGCACGGACGTTGATTACAATATTCCTCGTAGTGAAGAGGAGTTGAACTATGTTAAGGAATTCGAGCAAGATGAGAAATATAATTTGAAAGTATTGAACACAAGCCCGATCCAAGTGGATGGTGTCTTCTTCTATAAGCCGGTCCAAGGAATAGTATCCTCCCGTTACCAGGCGGATATCCGACATTTTGGTGTTGATATTGCCGCATCTCCTCAGGAGAGTGTCTTGGCTACATTGGACGGTACGGTGATTTATGCAGGATATGATCCCAATCAGGGAAACGTGATTCATTTACAACATAAAAATGGTTTTGTTTCTATCTACAAACATAATGAGATGTTGTTGAAGGAGCAGGGCCAAACTGTAGTGGCAGGAGAAGCCATTGCGTTGGTTGGGAATACGGGAGCACTCTCGACAGGCCCACATTTGCATTTCGAATTGTGGCGTGACGGGCACCCTGTTAATCCCGAAGAATATATCATTTTTTAATGAAACAGTAATGAAGAGACAATTAGCAATATTAGGTTCGACAGGCTCGATTGGAACACAAGCATTGGAGGTGGTCAGCGAACATCCTGATCTCTTCGAGGTGTATGCTCTTACGGCCAACAATCAAGTGGACCTGCTGATCAATCAAGCACGGAAGTTCATGCCGGAGGTGGTGGTCATAGCCAACGAACAAAAATATCCGGAACTGAAAGAAGCGCTTGAGGATCTGCCTATCAAAGTGTGGGCCGGAGCAGAAGCAATTGTTCATGCCGTGCAAATGGGGCCCGTTGATATGGTGCTCACGGCGATGGTTGGGTATGCAGGATTGCGGCCTACCATAGCAGCGATCAAGGCAGGCAAGGCCATTGCTTTGGCCAACAAGGAGACTTTGGTGGTGGCGGGTGAGCTTGTCATGAACTTGGCTCTCGAGAATCGTGTACCTATCTTACCGGTCGATTCCGAACATTCGGCCATCTTCCAATGTCTGAATGGCGCAGACAATAACCCTTTAGAGAAGATTTTACTGACAGCTTCCGGAGGGCCATTCCGTACGAAGACAATCGATGAGTTGGCATCGGTCACCAAAGAGCAAGCCCTGAAGCATCCGAACTGGCACATGGGCGCAAAGATTACTATCGACTCTGCTTCGATGATGAACAAAGGCTTCGAGATGATCGAAGCAAAATGGTTGTTTGGTGTCACGCCGGATCAGATCGAGATCGTAGTACATCCGCAGTCGATCATTCATTCTATGGTGCAATTTGAAGATGGTGCGGTGATTGCGCAGTTAGGAATTCCCGATATGAAATTGCCGATCGCTTACGCTTTTTCCTATCCTCAACGGATGAAGAGCCCTGATGCTCGTCTGGATTTTCGTCAATGTTCTGCATTAACCTTCGAAGAACCGGACATGAATCGGTTTCGCAACTTGGCTTATGCTTTTGGCGCTGTGCGGAAAGGAGGCAATATGCCCTGTATATTGAATGCTGCCAACGAGATTGTAGTGGCTGCTTTTCTGCACGACCAAATCGGATTCTTGCAAATGAGCGATGTGATTGAGGCAACAATGGCCAAAGCAACATTTATGAAATGCCCGACATATGAGGACTATGTCCAAACGGATGCCGAGGCAAGAACTATAGCAACTGAATTAATTACGCATTTGTAAACAATGGAAACTTTTTTGATTAAGGCATTTCAGCTCATTGTGAGCTTATCGATATTGGTGGTCATCCACGAGTTTGGCCACTTTCTTTTCGCTCGGCTTTTTAAGGTTCGCGTGGAAAAATTCTACCTTTTCTTTGATCCCTGGTTTTCTCTCTTCAAATTCAAGCCGAAGAATAGCGACACTGAATATGGAATAGGTTGGTTACCATTGGGAGGCTATTGTAAAATTTCGGGTATGATCGATGAGAGTATGGACAAAGAAGCCATGGCGCAACCTCCCAAACCCTATGAGTTTCGGTCGAAGCCGGCAGGTCAGCGGTTGTTGATCATGGCCGGCGGCGTATTGTTCAACTTTATTTTGGCACTTTTCATCTATTCCATGGTGCTTTTTCATTGGGGCGATACATATCTTCCGCTGAAGAATATGAAGATGGGTATGGATTATAGTGAGACATTCCAAAACGTAGGGTTCCAAGATGGCGATATTTTGCTGAAGGCCGATACCGTTACTTTGGATCGCTTTGGTGAAGATTGTCTGCGAAGTGTGGTGGCCGCCAAACAAGTGACGGTATTGCGCGATGGTAAAGAAGTGAAAATTGATATTCCTGAAGATATGATGCAGCGCTTGTTGCGAGATAAAAAAGGGTTCGCCAGCATTCGCTATCCGATGTATGTCAAGGAGTTGGCTTCTGATGATTCACCGGCAGCTAAAGCAGGAGTGCAGGCAGGTGACCATATCATATCTGTCAATAATACCGCTACTCCGACACTGACAGATGTGATGATGGCATTGCAAGACAACAAAGGAAAGCGTATTTCTCTTGGGGTTGAGCGACAAGGGGCATTGGATACGTTGCAAATGCAAGTGGACACCTTGGGAAAGATAGGAGTGGTGATTGAGAATCCGGTCAATTTTTACCAGATGGAGACGAAAACCTATGGATTCTTTGCCTCTTTCCCGGCAGGTATCAGCAAGGCCGTCCGTACATTGAAAGGGTATATGAATGATATGCAGTATGTATTTACGAAAGAAGGAGCTTCCAGTATCGGAGGTTTTGGCGCGATTGGTGGACTGTTCCCCGAGCATTGGAACGGCAAAATCTTCTGGGAGCGTACGGCATGGCTTTCTGTGGTGTTGGCTTTTATGAACATTCTTCCGATACCGGCCTTGGATGGTGGTCATATTATGTTTTTGTTCTATGAAGTAGTGACACGTCGCAAGCCGAACGAGAAATTTTTGGAATATGCACAAATGGCAGGAATGTTCTTGCTTTTTGCACTATTGCTCTATGCCAATGGCAACGACGTATTCCGTTATTTCTTCAAATAACGTGGAATGCCATCGGATAATAGAGAAATTGTTTATCATTAATAAAGGTATTATCTAAGTATAATAG
>CAVJQR010000189.1:0-5441 GCA_963651605.1 Agathobaculum sp. | reverse complement strand
GTATGTATCATTTCGATATGTTTAATCGGTTGTTTTGATTAAATTATCAAGCAAAAACAATATAAATGTGCAAAAATCTATTTTTAGTCGAAATTTTTTAGCAAAAAGTTTGGAAAAGTTTTGCAAATATGAATAGATGCTATATATTTGCAGCGTGAACATCGTAGTTAGTTAGGAAAATGATCAACATATTTATTGGGTTAATTGATTGTTTTAGGTATTAATAATGTTAACAATGTGTTTAGGTTATCATGTGAAGTTTCAATTGTGTTTTGAAAATTATTAGGTAGTCTTTATTGAGTAGAAATTACCGGGGCCTTGACTGGGAAGCCGCCCTTTGGGCGGTTTCTTGCGTGAAGTCTGTAGGATTCTCTTTTCGTTTTTCAGAAGAATCCAACAGGCTTCATTTTTGTGTGGAGATGATGGTTGGATAAAATATAATCGTTTGGAAATCAATGGTTTTGTCAACGTTGGAAAAACAGCGATGTTTTGCATCGAAAACATTGGTGCTTTGTCAGACAAGCCAAGTGCTTTGTCGGGTTGTCGTCTGAAAAGAATATTCATGGCTTTTTTTCGAAAACATCTTGATTGCAAAACTTATATTCTGTAAATTTGCCAAATGTAGCATGAAATATCAAAAAAATATGATAAAAATAGTTGCAACAGATAAAATCAAAGAAATTGATCGGCATACGATTCAGCGAAAAGGCATTACTTCAATCGATTTGGTGGAAGAGGCGGTAACGATGTTTACAAACGAGTTTCGGAACAATTACCCCAAAGTCAGAAGGGTAGTCGTCTTTGCCGGGCCCGGCAACAATGGTGCGGATGCTTTGGGCATTGCACGGCAGTTGCTGGACGATTCGTACCAGGTGGTGATCTATTTGTTCAATCCGACAGGCTATCTGACGCCCGAGTGTGCTGAAAACAAGCGGCGCTTGCTGAACATCGAGCAGGCAGAGTTTTGCGAAGTGCGCGACGACTTCATGCCGCCGGTGCTGACGGCCGACGATGTGATCATCGACGGCCTCTTCGGTTCGGGCTTGAACCGACTGCTTACGGGAGGTTTTGCCGGTTTGGTGAAGTATATCAACGCCTCTCCGTCGGAGATCGTCGCCATCGATGTGCCCTCCGGCCTCTTTGGCGAAGACAACCGCCAGAACGATCCTGACGCAATCGTGCGGGCGCAGGTGACCTATACCTTCAACTCGCCGAAGCTTTCGTTCCTGTTGGCTGAAAACAAAGAGTATGTCGGCGACTGGAAAGTGTTGCCGCTCGATATGGATACGCGTGCGATGGAGGAGACACCCTCGTCCTATTATATCGTACGCGAAGAGGATGTGGCGTATGCCATTCCGCCACGCGACACGTTTGCCCACAAGGGGACGTTCGGACATGCGCTGCTGGTGGCCGGAAGCCGAGGGAAGATGGGGGCTGCACAGTTGGCGGCCAAAGCTTGTCTGCGCAGCGGTGTCGGCTTGCTGACGGTCCACCTTCCGAAGTGTGGCGAGCAGATCATGCAGACGGCCTGCCCCGAGGCGATGGTGGACATCGACACAAATGAATCGTATTATACACAAGTACCTGACCTGCAGCACTGCACGGTGGTGGGTGCAGGTCCCGGCTTAGGGCAACAATTGGAGAGTGCCTTAGCGTTGGATGAACTTCTTTCGTCCATATTCAAACCGGTTGTTTTGGATGCGGACGCATTGAATTTGATGGCAAACAACCCCGACATTTTGCCGAAAGTTCCTGCTCGCAGCATCTTGACGCCGCATCCTGTCGAGTTCGACCGCTTGGCGGGCAAGAGCAACTCGTCGTACGAGCGACTGCAGAAGGCGCGCGCATTTGCCAAGGAACACAAGCTTTGCATCGTGTTGAAGGGAGCCTATACGGCCGTTTGCACCTCGGAAGGGAATGTCTACTTTACCGAAGCGGGCAACCCCGGTATGGCAACAGCCGGCAGCGGAGATGTGCTGACGGGCGTGATCCTCGGGCTGCTGGCGCAAGGATTGGAGCCGGAGACGGCCGCCGTGGCCGGTGTCTATCTGCATGCTACGGCAGGCGACCTGGCAGCCAACCAGTGGGGCGAGCCTTCATTGATAGCGAGCGACATCATTGCCTACTTGGGAAAGGCATTCAAAACAATCAGTTAAATATGAAAGGGCTGCAGTGGGCCCTCTTTTAAAGAAAACAGAATGGTGACAATTATTTTAGTCCTTTTTTTGCTCGGCTATTTGATGATAGCCTTGGAGCACCCGTTGAAGATCAATAAAGCAGCATCCGCTTTGCTGACGGGAACCGTGTTGTGGGTGCTCTATATGAGTGTGGCCCCGAGCTTGCCCTATGTCGTTTCGGGCGAAGCCTTCCAACACTTCATCAAATCGCCGGATATGGTCGCTCTGCCGTTGCCCGAACAGGTGAAGAGCTTCATCCTTTCGCATCAGATAGTGGAGAGTTTGGGCGAGATCTGCAGCACGCTCATCTTCTTGGTGGGGGCCATGGTGACGGTCGAGCTGATCGACGTACACGGAGGTTTTGTCTTCATCACCAACCGTATCAAGACGCGTCAGAAGCGAAATCTGCTGATTCTGATCACGATATTGACCTTCTTCATGTCTGCCGTTTTGGACAATTTGACAACGGCCATCGTCATGACGATGCTGATCCGCAAGATGATCAACGACCAACACACGCGCTGGATGTTTTGCAGTATGATCATTATCGCAGCCAACAGCGGAGGAGCCTGGTCGCCGATCGGCGATGTGACGACCATCATGCTGTGGGTGAAAGGCAACATCACGGCCGGAAGCATCATCCCGGCCCTCTTCCTGCCGAGTATGGTTTCGACAATTGTTCCCTTGGGGCTGATGCTGAGAAGTATGAGCGGCGAAGTCGAGGCGCCGGAGCTGAAAGCGCGGATTGAAAAAGAGGGTCGGCTGGGGCAGTGCGAGCGCTTTACGATCTTCGTGTTGGGTATATTGGCCTTGCTGTTCGTGCCCGTCTTCAAGATGCAGACCCACCTGCCCCCGTTTATGGGTATCCTCTTTGGCGTCAGTCTGTTGTGGATCTTTACCGACGTTCTCTACTATCGGAAAAGAACGATGGACGAGAACTTAAAATATCGTATGGAGCGGGTGGTACACCGCATCGATGGCGGTACGCTGCTCTTTTTCCTCGGAATCTTGTTGGCCGTGGACGTATTGCGCTATACGGGCCTCTTGAATGCCTTCTCCGAATGGTTGGATCTGAACGTCGGGAATGTCTATGCCGTCAACCTTATCATCGGCACCTTGTCGTCGATCGTTGACAATGTTCCCCTCGTGGCAGGAGCCATCGGCATGTATCCGGTTGCCACAGACATGATGGTGGCCAACAGTGCCAATGCCGCCTACATGATGAATTTCATGCAAGACGGCACCTTCTGGCAATTCCTTGCCTATTGCGCCGGCGTCGGCGGCAGCATGCTGATCATCGGATCGGCTGCAGGAGTGGTCGTGATGGGCTTGGAGAAGATCAATTTCATCTGGTATTTGAAGCGGATCTCGCCCTTGGCGTTGGCCGGATATCTCTCGGGAGCACTCGTCTATATCATCCAAAATTGGTGACAGAGGCGGCAGTTGCTTTGCGGCATTCGCTTTTATAGTTTATCTTTGTAGTCGAAACAAGAAAAATATACAATGAGTTTTTTATCTAAATTATTCAAAAAGACAACGGACGAAGTAGCCGAAGAGGAGGTGAAAGGCTCGGTCGAAGAGTTCGTTTCCCTGATCCGTGTCTACTATCAGGCTGCGATGGCCGTCAACTTAGGTATCACCAACTTGAACATGTTGCCCGACATGGCCCTGTTCAAACGCATGCTTAAGATCCCGACCCAGAACAATCGGTTGGGGGTGGCCGAGAAATCGCGCGTACGCAAGGTGTTGATGCAGGATTATAACCTCGGGGAATCTTTCTTCAAGGAGATGGACGCCTCGGTGAAGAAATGCTGCAAGACCCCGAACGACATAAAGTCTTATTTCTTCAAATTCCAGGGATTTTGCAACGACTTGTTCAACTTCCTCGGCAATCTGATGCAGTGGAAATTCCGCTTGGCCCTGCTGCTGAAGAAATTGCTCTACAAGCAGACGGTGAAGACCGTACACGAGATCATGACCCGCTCGGAATGGAACGACGTGGCTTCGCAGAAAGCGGCCTGGAGCGTGCGGAAATATGCTGAGTCGTTGGGCTATTCGGAGCAGTGGATCACGGACCTCGTCTACAATGTCGTCTTGCTGGCCCGCGAAGACCAAAAGATGCAAGCCAAGAAAAACAAGGATGAATGAACGTGACCTTGCGGTCGAACAACATCCGTTGGGCTTCTTCTTGCCCACCCATACGCGGCTGTTGATGTTGGGGAGTTTCCCTCCACCGCGCCAACGCTGGTCGATGAACTTCTTTTACCCGAATATCCAAAACGATATGTGGCGGATATTGGGGCTTGTTTTTTTCGGCAACAAAGACTATTTCCTGGCCGAGCCGCGGGCGTTCGACGAACAGCGCTGCAAAGCGTTTTGTGAACAAATCGGTTTGGGACTGGGCGACACGGCCAAGGCGGTGATCCGGCAGAAGGGGAATGCATCGGACAAATTTCTGGAGGTGGTAGAGCCGATCGATCTGAATAGCGTATTGGCAAGAGTTCCTGCATGCAAAGGCATCGTGGTGACGGGGCAGAAGGCCATGGACACCTTGATGCAGCTCCTGTCGCAGACGACGGCCGTAGCCGAACCGAAAGTGGGCGAGAGCGTCTCCTTCCTATTCGCAGGCAGAGAGATGAAGCTCTACCGTATGCCCTCCTCTTCGCGGGCCTATCCGAAGCCCCTCGAAGAGAAAGCCGCCGTTTACCGGAGCCTGTTCCGAGCCTTCTCCATGCTTCCACCGGCGAATATTTCCGAAAAATGAAATATTTTTCGCCAAATGCTTGCAAATTCAAAATTAAGTAGTACCTTTGCATCCGTAATCGGAAAGGGTGATACCCCCGACGGTTGCCAACATAAGAAATCGGGATGTAGCACAGTTGGCTAGCGCGCCACGTTCGGGACGTGGAGGTCGGAAGTTCGAGCCTTCTCATCCCGACTTTCCAAAGCAGAGAAAGCAATTTGTTTTCCCTGCTTTTTTTATGATGTGAGTGGGGAATGAGCGAATGCCTGTTGGAACAGATCTTGATAGGCCTACGGCTCGTTTTAAGCCGTTTTAAGCCGTGTATCTCTGCGTGATGGGAGTATATCATTGTCGGGAATATATCGTCCCCACTGGCGAAATTTTCGGCGGTGGCAAAATATATTTCAGACCCTGCTATAAGCAGCCGATTATTTAAGCTTATTTGGCAACGTGGCGAGTGTTCCTCTTTATGCCGGTAGTAATCCCAAAAAATAAGTAACGGCAACCACCCCATCCAATCG
>CAVJQR010000188.1:1011-5460 GCA_963651605.1 Agathobaculum sp. | reverse complement strand
ATGCAGACCGCCCGACACCTTGTATGTTCCCTTGTCGAACTTACCACCGGCATGGAGCACAGTCAAAACGACCTCCAAGGCTGATTTTCCTTCTTTCTCATGAATGTCTACAGGAATTCCTCGTCCATTATCCGTTACAACAATCGAATTGTCTTCGTTTATGATCACTTCTACATGGGTACAGTATCCGGCCAAAGCCTCATCAATTGAGTTATCAACCACTTCATATACCAAATGGTGGAGACCCTTCTCGCTGATGTCACCAATATACATCGCCGGTCTCTTTCGTACAGCTTCTAACCCTTCAAGTACTTGAATACTATTCGCAGAATATTCAGACGATGTATTCTTCAATTCTTCACTCATGAGTTTATCTTGTTTTTAAATCTGTTATTTTCTTACGTCTAATTTAGCTAACAAATATAGTAATAATTATCGAGAAGGGAGTAATCCGTTAAGGTAAAAAATAATAACAAAGAATATATATAACCACAAAAAAAGAAAAGGGAAACGCTTTTTGCATCTCCCTTCCAATAGGTAGCCCGTGGGGGAATCGAACCCCCCTTTCAAGAATGAAAATCTTGCGTCCTAACCGATAGACGAACGGGCCTCCTGACAAGCCGCAGTGCGGCATTAGTATTCGTAAGTAAAATTACTTAGCCAAAGAATTCACGTGCTTAGCCAACTTGGATTTCAAGTTGCCAGCCTTATTCTTGTGGATAACATTCTTTTTAGCCAATTTATCCAACATAGAACATACTTTCGGGTACAAAGTTTGAGCCTCGTTCAAGTCTTCAGTAGCACGAAGAACACGAACCGCATTACGAGCAGTCTTAGCGCAGTATCTGTTGCGAAGACGTCTTACGCTAGTCTGTCTGATTCTTTTAATTGATGACTTATGATTTGCCATTTCTCAGAAATTCTTCTTATTTTTTTAATCTTGTTTATTGTAGCCCGTGGGGGAATCGAACCCCCCTTTCAAGAATGAAAATCTTGCGTCCTAACCGATAGACGAACGGGCCATCCTTATCAAATTATCAATTTGACCGGATAGAATATCCTACCCTTGATTGCGAGTGCAAAGATAGAGCTTCTTTTTTTACCGACAAAACATTTCGACAAAAATTTAAAGAGAGATTTATATTTTAACTTCTATTTAGAAGAGTTCATTGTATCTTTGTCTTCCAAAACAGAGACGTTTATGCTGGGCAAAACACGCGGTATCGTTTTACATTCAATACCTTACAACGACAATTATTCGATCGTCCATATCTATACGGAACAATATGGCCGGGCGGCATATATGATTGCGGGCGGACGAAAAAAGAAGAAAGGATTGTCGCCCTCTTTGTTTATGCCCTTTTCTTTGTTAGATATGGAAGTCGACCATACACCGAAGCGCGATATCCACCGCATCAAGGAGGCACACTGTTGTGTCCCTTTGGTGAGCATTGCGGGCAACCCAATCAAAAGTGTGCTGGCCCTCTTCCTGTCGGAAGTTTTGCTCAAAACCGTCAAGGGATCGGAGTCTGACAAACGGCTCTTCTCTTTTTTGTACAATGCCATTTCGCTGTTAGAGGAAACCGACAAGGGAATCGCCAACTACCACATGGTTTTTCTTTTTCACCTACTATATTATATTGGTATATATCCGAATACCGAAAAGCGGCAAGAGGGCGACTATTTCGACATGCTGAACAGCGTGTTTGTTGCAAAAAAGCCCGAGCATGGCCACTTCCTTTCCCCACAAGAGACGACTGTATTCGCCCGACTGATCAAAATGTCGTTCGAGAATATGGCACTCTACACTTTCACCCGCCAAGAACGGGTCAGGATTCTCGAGCATATTCTGGCTTACTATCGCTTACATCTTCCCGATTTTTCAGAGATCCGCTCGCTTGCCATCTTGCAAACCATCTTCGATTAAGCGGACTCCTCTCCTATTATTTTGATAATTGCAAAAAATAATCTACTTTTGCAGAACATATTGATTGCCCTTGTAGTTCAACGGATAGAACGGTGGTTTCCTAAACCATAAATATGAGTTCGATTCTCATCGGGGGTACATTCCCATCACATCGGATTCTGCTCAAAATCAAGTACTTATGATTATTAGAAAAACATAGGTGTTTTCCGTCAAAAACAAGGGTGTTTTTAATTGAAAACATAGGTGTTTTGCTCTTAAAACACGGATGTTTTTTTCCAAAATAAGTTCGGAAGTTTTTCAAGCTTCAGATGGTTTACTCATTCAGTTGCAGATAACACCACATAGGGTAGTGATCGGAGTAGTGAACCTTGTCGACTTTACAATTATAAGAACGCATATTCGCCGAATGAAGAATATGATCGATACGAAACCAAAAGCAATTCTCGTTGTAAGAGATTCCCATGCCGCGGCCCGATTCAGAAAAGGCATCCACCAAACTGCGCTGAATCGTATGGTGGGCATACGAGATCGGGGTATCATTAAAATCTCCACAAACGATGGTATAGTCGGCCTTAATAGAATCACATGCCTGCGCCACCAACCGAGCTTGTTTCGCCCGCAACTTGAAAGCAGTGCCCAACTTCTGCTGAAGGGCCCCTTTCAGATCGCCAAATGTATCCGACCCCATATCCTTGATAAAGGAAGAGTAGCGGGAACGATCCTCGGAGGTCAACTTGAAAGACTCCAAATGATTGTTGACAAGAGCCAATTTCTTGTCGTTGATTTGGATCAGATGCAAAGCCGACCCGTTATATTGACTGTCATAATGAATTTGTTCGCTCTTCTTGATCGGATATTTTGAAAAAATCGCATTGCCCATACGAAGATGCCCGGCACGATAAAGATAGACAACCGAACGATAGGGGTAATCTTTCAATGCATTGAATATCTTCTTCTTTGTCAGGTATTTATCACGCATATCCTCGGCATATTCTTGCAAACAGATAATATCTGCCCCTGATTGTCTCAAGTATTGAATCGTCGGATTGGGGTCGGCTTCAGAATGATCCTTATAGCCAAAAGCCATCACATTGTATGTCAGCAACTTGATCGTATTCTCTTTCGGCACGGTATTCGATGGAGAGTGAAAAGGGAAAAAGAGTTTCACCTGCCCCCAACCCAACAGCAGAGCCAGCAATCCGATCCAAATGAAACGCCACTCCTGCATGAACAGCCAATATAAGGTAAAGCCCAAGTTGAGTAGGCAAAAAATAGGGAAAAGCAAACCCATATAAGCAAACAGCATAGAAGTCTCGGGCGAAATTTTATCTGAAAACGCCGATAGGAGGAAGAGGATAACAATCGCCAAATGGATTGTAAGGACAAACGATTGAAACAAAAACCTCAACAATTTCATAGTTACTTATTTTTTGCTTGCGTCAAACAACTGTTTTTTTTCTTCCGAAGATAGGCTTTGATAGCCCGATTGCTTTATCTTATCCAATATGGCATCTATCTGAGCCGTCTCTTTTTGTTTTCGCGCGTTGTACTCATAGTCGTTCTCTCGTTTTTTTTGATAAGTAACCTTCATCTTCGGTTTGAATGAAAACAGATCTACGATCTTGTCTATAAGTCGATTGAGCGGACGTGTCAAATCTTTGCCCGCTCGCATCTGCAAAGCAAAGAGTATTCCGAACAAAGCCCCACCAATATGTGCCAAATGCCCCCCTGCATTGCCGGATGTGATAGAAAAAAGATCAAGCAACAAGGTCAATAATGCCAAATAATAAATCTTGATCCGACCAAAAAGAAAAAGCATCACCTCGGTGTCTTTCGCATAAAACGAAACGCCAAAGACGACTGCCATCACCGAAGCCGAAGCCCCCAACAGATAACTGCCGGACGCCATCGTCGCATAATAAGGGAAAATATTGTAAGCCAGCATAAAAAAGAGAGCTCCAAATATGCCACCTAAAAGATAGACTCCACACAACTTCCTCGAATCAAAGAAGTTAAGGAAAATCTTTCCAAACCAATAAAGCCACAACAGATTAAAGAGAACATGCCAAACGTCGTAATGCAAGAACATATAAGTCAGCAGGCTCCATGGCTGAGTGAGGAAAGTTGGCAACGAAGAAGGAAACTCTATATATTGCAACCATCCGGACATAGAATGGTTCGTCAGAAGAAGCCACAGTATATCCACGAAGCGAACACATAGGAAAACTGCAATATTGACAACAATCAATATTGACAGAAGATCCCCTCTTCGAATTTGATTTTTGAAGTTAGTAAAAATACTTTCCATTCTTTTTATCTTTAGCTATCCACCAACGGATCAAAATAAAGCCAAACAACATGCCGCCCAAATGAGCAAAATGAGCCACCGAATCGCCACTGAAGTTAGCAACACCCATTGTCAACTCGGCCAATCCGTAAAAGATCACAAAATATTTGGCCTTGATAGGTATTGGAATAAACATAATGTATAGTGGAACATTCGGAAACAGCATGCCGAATGC
>CAVJQR010000188.1:572-978 GCA_963651605.1 Agathobaculum sp. | reverse complement strand
CCGAATGCCAACAAAATACCAAAGACAGCCCCTGAAGCTCCGATCGTAACAAACAGGTCATACACATAAGCCTTTGTCACAATTTGTCCGCCCCCTATGTTCACCAGATCTTGAGAAGCCATGAGCAAGTCCCTTAAACTATAAGCCCATGTTAGCTCTTGTATGACAGCCGCGCCCAAACCTGTCACAACATAATAGATAAGAAAACGTTTGGCACCCCACACTTGTTCCAATACGCGACCAAACATATAGACGGCAAACATATTAAAAAACACATGAGCGAACGAATGAGTGTCGTGCATGAACATGTAAGTGAAAAATTGGAACGGATAAAATCCATCTGCACTCACAAAATGCAACCCTAACAAATTGACCAAGTTGATGCCCAGTTTCGGTAATGTAAGAC
>CAVJQR010000188.1:0-562 GCA_963651605.1 Agathobaculum sp. | reverse complement strand
ACCCAACATAACACATTAATTATGATAATATTTTTCGTCACTACTGGGATACTATTCAAGACCCCGTTGGCATTCTGATTCATTCTTTTTCCTATTTTATTCATAGGCAAAGGTAAATATTATTTGCATTATCTGCTAAAAAGAGCATTAAAACATGAATGAAGCCGAAAAAAACACTCATTTTCTTTGATGGCGTTTAAAATAAAGTTACTTTTGGGCAGTCAAATTATATTGTTCAATTATTGATTATTAATCATTTACTAAATAATATTCTTCGTATATGAACAAAACAGAATTAATTAGCAAAGTAGCGAAAACAGCGGGCTTAAGCCAAGCTGATTCAAGAAAAGCGATTGATGCAGCAATCGCAGCCATCACTGAAGCTTTGAAAAGTGATGACAAAGTAGCATTGTTAGGTTTCGGTACATTCTCTGTAAGTGAAAAAGCCGCTCGTACAGGCATCAACCCTCGCACAAAAGAAGCTATCGAAATCGCTGCACGCAAAGTGGTTAAATTCAAACCGGGTAGCGAATTGTCTGAGGTAATCAAATAATTCAATTAA
>CAVJQR010000187.1:0-5532 GCA_963651605.1 Agathobaculum sp. | reverse complement strand
AAACAATACATGGACATCATCATGATAAGGATTCCACGCAGCCTTCACAAAAACGGGTATCTTAAAACGCGAAGAAAGGGGAATGTCCGACATCGCTTGCAAGGAAAGATTGATTACCCCAAAGCCGTCCGCACTGTAATAATCCGACGCATAAGGCACCATACCGCAAGCCGCTTCCAATTGTATCGGTTTGATCTTAAAAGGATAGGCCAATTCGAAATAGGAAGAATAGTTTTGAGACCCCGTATCTTCTTGTTTGTCAGCGCCATAAAACATGGTATACCACGAAAGAGACAATGGAAACTTTTCGAATGGAAGGTCATAGAAGAGCTCGACGTCGATGGTGTGTTCTGTCTCGCCTGACTTATAATTAAAGTAGCTTGCACCTCCTTTTTTTTGCGTCCAACTGTCCATGAAGCCAATACCAAAGCCCGTTTCACCAAAATCGTACATGGCGATCAAGTTAACCTCCTTCATGGCTACCTGATCTTCCGACTTGACGCTTCCTATTTCCGTCGAGCCCCACACGGTCAAGTCCAATCCGCCCACCGACAACGTCATTCCCGGCTGAATACTTGCTCCGGCCATCGACATGCCTCGCCAAACATACTGACTGACGAAGTCCGCACCTAAACCGAAGGAGACACCTTTCTTTTCTTCTTCGTCTTGGGCAAAGAGAGGAATAGAAACGAATAAAATAAACAACGACAAAAGGAGCTGTTTCTTCATGGCTATCATATTTATTTTTAAATGGTTAAGGAACGTTTTTACAAAAATCTTTACAAACAAGGAGGGCATCAGCATTCTATTTTCTGATGTCCTCCTACTATTTTTTTAGTTTATATTCTTAATCAACACTTTCCGCGCCGCGTCAAGTGGCAAATGACGTCGTTGAGCATAATCAGACAATTGCTCCTGATCGATGTGACCCACCATGAAATAGCGGCTCTCAGGATGAGCAATATAGAGGCCACTGATGGAGGCCGTCGGATTCATTGCCCCATTCTCCGTCAATTGAATACCTATCTGCGAGAAATCCAACAACTCATTCAACGAGTGGTTGAGGAGCTGATCGGGCAACGATGGATAGCCCGCTGCCGGACGAATTCCTACAAACGGCACCTTGAACAGTTCGTCTACCTTAAAATGTTCGTCGGGCGCATAGCCCCAATACGTCGTGCGCACCTTCTCATGGAGATACTCGGCCGTTGCCTCGGCCAAGCGATCCGTCAATGTCTGCAACAACATGGCGTTGTAGCTATCTCCCTCCGCCTCAAACTTCGCCTTAAGATATTGATAATCGGCGCCACCTGTCACGGCAAAGGCTCCAATATAATCTGTTCGTCCTTCACTTTCCGGCATGATATAGTCGGCAAGGGATTTATAGGCCCCCTCTTTTTTCACCTGTTGTCGTAAAGTAGGAAGGATCACTTCGCCAATCTTCAAGTTATCACCTTGACTGACAGCCGGGAAGAATCCATAAATGGCACGGCAGTAGTCGGCTTTTATCTCTTTCAGATAGTCCAACAACTTGACAGCATCCTTATATAATTGCATAGCCTCAGCAGCTTTGGCGCGCTCTTCCTGCGGAAAACCGGCCAACCACGAAGCCCTACAAGCATCGCATCCGTGGATCTTGCTGATATCTTCAAAACTGCCGGACAACTTCCATGCCAAGAAGAAGAACGACCAATGAATATATGGTATAATTTCTTCGAGAGGAATAGAAGGAATCACATGGACACCCATCTGATTAGGTCTCGTCGGGGTGTATTGTTGCCAATCGATTTGGATGCCATGCTGACGTGCATACGCCAATGAGACAAGCTCTTCATGATTGTTTTCGACCGACTGTCGCAGTACACGATACTCTTCTTTCAAATTTTCCACATAGGAATCATGCGTGTTAGGATTCAGCAATTTGGCTGCAATCAACGGATTTTGGGCCGCATCCGTCACGTGGATGACCGGATCATCATAGTGAGGAGCAATCTTGATAGCCGTATGTATTTTAGAAGTAGTGGCCCCTCCTACCATAATCGGAGTGTGCAACCCCGCCTTCTTCATCTCGTCAGTCACATGGACCATCTCCTCCAACGACGGAGTAATCAAACCTGAAAGGCACAAGATGTCGGGTTGTTCTTCTTTGACGGTTTTGACAATCGTCTCAGCCGGCACCATCACACCCAAGTCGACCACCTCATAATTGTTGCAGGCCAAGACAATGGAAACGATGTTTTTTCCAATGTCATGCACATCACCTTTGACAGTAGCGAAGACAACTTTGCCCGCTTTTGTTGCTCCCGAAGCTTTCTTTTCCGCCTCGATAGCCGGTTGAAGGATTGCCACAGCTTTCTTCATTGTGCGTGCAGTCTTGACCACTTGCGGAAGAAACATCTTACCGGCACCAAAAAGGTCGCCTACTTTGTTCATACCCCCCATCAACGGCCCATCGATGATATCCACAGCGTGGGGATAGTGTTGCAATGCTTCAGCCAAGTCACACTCCAAATATTCGCCCAACCCTTTCACCAAGGCGTATTCCAAGCGGTCGGCCAAGGGCAATTCCCGCCAACTTTCTTGATGAGCGGCACCACTATCTTGCTTTTCCACGTGCAGTTGTTGGGCATAATTGATCAACTCTTCTGCCGCTTCCGGTCGTCTGTTCAAGATAACATCCTCGAGCAATGAGCGGAAATTCGGCTCAATATCTTCATACAATACCGATGATGATGGATTGACAATGCCCATATCCATACCTTTCTTGATGGCGTGATACAAGAACACGGCATGCATTGCTTCACGAACATAATTATTTCCGCGGAAAGAGAACGACAAATTGCTCACACCGCCGCTCACTTTTGCCCCGGGCAAATTATGTTTGATCCAATCGACCGCCTGTATAAAATCCAATCCATAGCGGTTGTGTTCTTCCATACCCGTAGCAATAGCCAAAACATTCGGGTCAAAGATAATATCTTGTGGATTAAATCCTATATCACACAATAACTTATAAGCTCGACCACATACTTCAATCTTGCGTTCGAACGTATCGGCTTGCCCTTTTTCGTCGAAAGCCATGACTACAGTTGCCGCCCCCAATTGACGAATACGGCGAGCATGTTGCAAGAAAGGTTCCTCTCCCTCTTTCAAAGAGATGGAATTGACGATGCTCTTGCCTTGAACACACATCAACGCTTTCTCGATCACGCTCCATTTGGAGGAGTCTATCATGACCGGAACCCGAGCAATATCCGGCTCTGCCGCTATCAGATTCAAGAAATAGGTCATCTCTTTTTCTGCATCCAGCATGCCGTCATCCATATTGATATCAATCACTTGGGCCCCATCTTCCACTTGTTTGCGGGCGATCGTCAAAGCCTCTTCGTAGCTACCCTCTTTGATCAGGCGAAGGAATTTACGAGAACCGGCAACATTGCATCGTTCTCCTACATTGACAAAGTTATTTTCCGGCTTTATCTCCAGCAATTCCAATCCGGACAGCCACAAACAATTCGGTTTTGCAACCGGCACATGTGGTTTTGCACCCTTCACCATTTCAGGGAATTTCGCAATGTGGGCCGGGGTCGTACCGCAACATCCGCCCAACACATTGACCAACCCCTCTTCAATAAACGGCTTGACATGTACCGCCATCGTCTCAGGAGTTTCATCGTAAGCTCCGAAGCTATTGGGCAAACCCGCATTGGGATAAGCACTGATGAAGTAAGGGGCATGGTTGGCCAATTCCTCCAAATAGGGTTTCATGTCGGCTGCTCCAAACGAACAGTTCAAGCCGACACTGACAATATGTGAATGTTGAACCGAAGCCAAGAATGCCATCAATGTCTGTCCCGACAAGGTTCGTCCGCCTTGTGCTGCCAAGGTCAATGACAACATGATAGGAAGATCTTTCCCTGTTTCCTCCAAAACGGCTTCGGCTGCTTCCAAACCGGCTTTGACATTCAACGTGTCAAATGTCGTTTCGAACAAGATGATATCGACGCCACCTTCCACCAATGCTGTAATCTGCTCTTTATAAGCATTATACAAATCCATATAGGTCACCGCACGATAAGCAGGGCTGCTTACGTCCGGACTCATAGAAGCCGTCTTGTTGGTCGGACCTACCGAGCCGGCCACAAAGATCATTCGCTCGGGATGCTCTTTCATATATGAGTCGGCCAACTCGAGCGACAGACGCGCTGCTGCCAAGTTCATCTCGCGGACATACTCTTGCATGCCATAATCCTCCATGGAGATGGCATTTGCATTAAATGTGTTTGTTGTAAAAATGTCTGCTCCGGCATCCAAATATTGGCGATGGATTGAGCTGATCACATCCGGACGAGTAATACAAAGCAAATCGTTATTGCCTCGCAACATGCCTGGGAAGTCGGCAAACCGTTCACCACGATAGTCGGCTTCCGTCAATTTAAATCCTTGAATCATCGTTCCCATGCCACCATCCAAGACGAGGATGCGTTCACGCAGAAGATTCAAAAAGGTTGTTTTATTCATCTTTTCTGTTTTATCTTTTATCAATGCTGAAAGGCTCGTGCCATCTCTCGTTTGTCATCTCGCGCTTTGATGGCATCGCGCTTGTCATATTCTTTTTTGCCTCGTGCGATGGCTACGATCACCTTGGCCAATCCTTTGTCGTTGATAAACAACTTGGTGGGCACAATGGTAAAGCCCGAAGCCTTTACCGCACCGGCTATTTTTCGCAATTCTTTCTTCGTCAGCAACAGCTTCCGATCGCGCCGAGCCGTATGGTTGTTGTATGTTCCATAAAAATACTCGGCGATATACATATTTTTTACCCAAAGTTCTCCCTTCTCGATGATGCAGAACGTATCCACCAAACTGGCTTTGCCCAGGCGAATGGACTTGATCTCCGTTCCGGTCAATACGATACCGGCCGTGAAGGTGTCGAGCAATTCATAGTCGAACGTTGCCCGTTTGTTTTTTATTGATATATTTTTTTCAAACTTTTCTTTCATAATGTTTTTCTATATATGTAAACCCGGCATAAGTACTTGCAAGAACTTTCCGATCAGGATTGGGGTGAGTATGATCAACAGCGAAGCAATCGCAGTCAGTTTCAACACTTTCGATTCTTCCACTTTGATGAAAATCAGAAGGCCTTGCCATACAATATAAAACGTATACAATACGAACAACTGCATGAAAAAGTAGTCCGGAAACAATTGATTGACCAACTCCCAAGTATATACGAGGGCCGAACTGAATCCGACAAACAGCTGAAAGCGCCGCAAATCTCTCGGCCGTTTCAAATAGCCTCCCCAAAGTTCGTTGAGCAAATAGGCCACCAAATAGTACGATCCGAAATAGGAAACCGATACGACTACGCACGATTTCAAGGCGATCTCCAAATTAAAATCCTCTCTTAGCCCGATACTCAAAAAAGAGACGATAGCCAACAATCCGAGAATAGGAAAGAAATAGTGATTGAGAAACATTTCATAATCTTTTGGCAGGATCGCACCATCCTCTTGCCGATTGTTATAC
>CAVJQR010000186.1:0-5545 GCA_963651605.1 Agathobaculum sp. | reverse complement strand
CGCTAAAGCAAAGCGCCTTTTTCAAAAGAGAATAACAGTTGGTTAAAAATTTTAGCAGACACTCATATTTTGAAAGCAAAACACCTATATTTTCTGCGGAAAGAAGAATTGACTGTAACAACCCGCCCGTTTATAATAGTTTTTTTCCACAAAAACAACAATTTCATATAGATTTAACATTAAAACAATTGGTTTTTTCGAATGGATTCTGTACATTGCGGCATCATTGAAAAACATAGCTCTATGAAAAAAGAGAAGATAAACATCGAATATGTCCTCGACAAGGTTTCACACATGAGTTTGTGGAACCAGCTGACTACCCCCTTGGGCCTCTCTGCTTGGTTCGCCGACAGTGTTTCGGTCAAAAACAATGAATACACGTTCAAATGGGACAAAAATTATATTCAAAAAGCGAGGGCCGTATTGGTGATTCCCAACGTAAAGATCCGCTACCAATGGGAAGAGGAGACAGACACGACAGCTTACTTTGAGTTTGCCATCCACACCATGGAACTAACCAAAACAACGGCTTTGCAGATTACCGACTTCGTTGAGCCGGACGACAAAACCTCGTCAATCGAACTATGGGATGCCCAAATTGACACTTTGAAAAGGACATTAGGTATATAAGATACTCTTTTCGCCATTAGGATAGAGGATATTTTCGTTTTTTGCATTACTTTTGTCTCTCCAATCTGTTGGCAATGTTAAGAATAAAACGATTATATACATTCATGCTGCAGACCTTTCTGCCGCTATTCCTGATGACTTTCGGAATCTGTCTCTTCGTCGTATTGATGCAGTTCCTATGGAAGTATATAGACGACATGGTCGGTAAAGGATTAAGCATTACCGTTTTGTCCGAGATGTTCTTCTATGCGGCACTCTGTCTGGTACCGATGGCACTGCCGCTCTCCATCCTGTTGGCATCGCTGATGACATTCGGCAATTTGGGTGAGCGGCTGGAGTTGTTGGCCATGAAGTCGGCCGGCGTATCATTGATACACTCCATGCGCCCTTTGACGGTCGTCATTGCGATGATCAGCGTAGGAGCTTTCTTCTTTCAGAACAATGTGATGCCGATAGCCCAAGTCAAAATGTATACCCTCCTCTACTCCATCAAGCAAAAATCGCCCGAAATGGAGATCCCCGAAGGTGTCTTCTACAAAGAGATTCCGGGACATAATGTATACGTCAAGCACAAGGATCAGAAAAATGGTATGCTGAAAGACTTGATGATCTACGACTATTCCGAAGGATTCAACAACGCACGCATCATTGTGGCCGACTCCGGACGGTTGAAAGTATCGGCAGACAAGCTCTATCTTGTGCTGTCGCTCTTCAGCGGAGAGTCGTTTGAAAACCTGAAGACCATCGATCAGACGAGCAAAATCAAATCGGCCGTTCCTTACCGACGGGAGACCTTTGCCACACGCGACATCCTGATCCAGTATGATGCCAACTTCAACCGTACCGACGAATCGTTTATGCAAAACCAATACATGGGCAAGAATCTGAAAAGTTTGCAGACCTCCATCGATTCAATGACGCTCAAGTTGGATAGCATCAAACGAGATAATGCCCAACTCGTCCTCCGCAAATCCTACAAAGAGGAGTTTCACAAAACAGGACTGGACGAGAAAGGCAACCGAATGAATGAGTATACGGTCGACTCGCTCGAGCAACACACAGACACCATTCACTATAATCTGGACAGTTTGTTCTTGGCACTCTCGCCGGGGCAGCGCTCTTCCATTCTGAACAATGTCAAGACGCAAACCGAGAATATGCGAAGCGACATGATTTTCAAAGCCTCCAACTATGGCGACGAAGCCTACAAACTGCGCCGCCACAAGACGGAATGGCACTACAAGTTCACGCTCTCGTTCGCTTGTCTGATCTTCTTCTTCATCGGGGCTCCGCTCGGCGCCATCATCCGTAAAGGAGGATTGGGTACTCCGGTCGTCATCTCGGTCCTACTCTTCATCTTCTACTATATTGTCAACAACATCGGTTTGAAAATGGCCCGCGACGGTATATGGCCGGCATGGGAAGGCATGTGGTTAAGCTCTGCTGTTTTGACGCCGTTGGGCGTATTCCTCACCTACAAGGCCGTGAACGACTCCGTGATTTTGAACGCCGATACCTATCTGAACGCGTTGAAGAATCTGGTGGGGAAACGGCCGGGCAGAAAGATAGAAAAGAAAGAGGTCATCATCTATGCACCGAACTATGATGCCATCGTTCCGCGACTGAAGCAATTGACGGAAGATTGCAAACACTATATCCAAGGCCATCGTCGGTGGATCAACTATTTCTCCTATTGGAAATCGGGAGGGAAAGATGCCACAGCCGAGACATTGGCCTTAGAGATGGAGTCGATCATCGAAGAATTGGCGAACTCCGACCAGAATCTGTTGCTCAACAAACTGATGGACTACCCGATCATCGGCAACTACCACCAGTTGAACGCCAACATCACTCCGAAGATGGCGATGGCGATCGGATTCTTCTTGCCGATCGGCCTGCCCATTTACCTGTTGGCCGTCTATCAACGCAAGCTTTTGCGGCAAGATATCATAACAGTACAAAAAGTAAGTGAAGAGCTGGAGAGCATGATAATATTTTCACTACATTTGTCAACGAAACAAGAAAACTAAAAGAAACACTAAGTAAGCTATGGGCGAATACAAATTGAATACCATCGAAGAGGCAATCGAAGACTTCCGCGCAGGGAAGTTTGTGATTGTTGTCGACGATGAAGATCGCGAAAACGAAGGAGATTTAATCATTGCGGCCGAAAAGGTCACCCCTGAGAAGATCAATTTCATGCTGAAACATGCACGCGGAGTGCTTTGTGCCCCGATCACGATCTCGCGATGCGAAGAGCTGAACCTGCCGCATCAGGTATTAAATAACACATCCGTTTTGGGCACCCCTTTCACCGTTACAATCGATAAGTTGGAGGGATGTTCGACAGGCGTCTCGGCAGCCGACCGCGCTGCTACCATCTTAGCATTGGCCGATCCTAATTCCACCGCCGAGACTTTCGGCCGGCCGGGCCATATCAACCCACTCTACGCACAAGACAAAGGCGTGCTTCGCCGCGCAGGCCATACAGAAGCCTCGATCGACCTCTGCCGTTTGGCCGGCTTGTACCCGGCAGCGGCCTTGATGGAGATCATGAGCGATGACGGAACCATGGCCAGACTGCCGGAGTTGCGTAAGTTTGCCGACGAACAAGGAGTGAAACTTATCTCGATTGCTGATCTGATCGCCTACCGATTGCGCGAAGAATCGATCGTAGAGCAAGGCGAAGAGGTCAACATGCCAACCGAATATGGACATTTCAGACTGATTCCTTTCCGCCAAAAGAGCAACGGACTGGAGCATATCGCCTTGATCAAGGGCGAGGTGAAAGGCAACGATCCCGTCTTGGTACGCGTACACTCTTCGTGTGCCACGGGCGACATCTTCGGGTCGATGCGTTGCGATTGTGGAGAACAGTTGCACGAAGCATTGCGAATGATCGAGAAAGAGGGCCGCGGAGCTTTGATCTATCTGAACCAGGAGGGGCGCGGCATCGGCTTGATGGAGAAGATGAAAGCCTACAAATTGCAGGAGAACGGCATGGATACGATAGAGGCCAACCTCTGCTTGGGCCACAAAGAAGACGAGCGTGACTACGGTGTCGGCGCACAAATCCTGCGCCATATCGGTATCACGAAGATGAGACTGATGACCAACAACCCCGTTAAACGCGTCGGCTTGGAGTCATACGGCTTGTCAGTAGTCGAGAATGTGCCTATCGAAGTTACCCCCAACCCCTACAACGAGTTCTATCTGAAGACGAAGAAAGAGCGGATGGGGCACACGTTGCACAATGTCAAATAAGAAAGAGAACAGAAATTCAAAAACTGAACATAAATATGCAATTATCAGAAAGATTAAACCGTTTGTCACCGTCTGAAACATTGGCGATGTCACAAAAGAGCAACGAATTGAAGGCTCAAGGTGTCGATGTCATCAACTTAAGTGTAGGAGAACCCGATTTCAACACTCCGGACCACATTAAGGAAGCCGCCAAGAAAGCAGTGGACGATAACTTCTCACGCTACTCTCCCGTAGCCGGCTACCCTGCTTTGCGCAATGCCATCGTTGCCAAGTTGAAGAACGAAAACGGACTGGAATACACAGCCAACCAAATCTCTTGCGCCAATGGTGCGAAGCAGTCTGTCTGCAACACCATCATGACCTTGATCAATGCGGGCGACGAGGTGATCATCCCGGCTCCCTACTGGGTAAGCTACCCGGAAATGGTGAAGTTGGCAGACGGTACACCGGTGACAGTAGCAGCAAGCATCGAGCAAGATTTCAAGATCACTCCGGCACAGTTGGAAGCCGCTATCACGCCTAAGACGAAATTGTTGATCCTCTGCTCGCCGTCCAACCCAACCGGCTCGGTATATAGCAAAGAAGAGTTGGCAGGTTTGGCAGCAGTATTGGCAAAGCATCCGCAAATCTATATCATTGCAGACGAAATCTACGAACATATCAACTACATCGGTCACCACGAAAGCATCGCACAATTTGCAGAAGTGAAAGACCGCGTCGTCATCGTCAACGGTGTCTCAAAAGCCTATGCGATGACCGGCTGGCGTATTGGTTTCATCGCAGGTCCGGAATGGATCGTAAAAGCGGTCAACAAGCTGCAGGGACAATACACTTCAGGCCCTTGCTCCGTTTCGCAGAAAGCAGCAGAAGCCGCTTATACCGGCACACAAGCACCGGTAGAGGAGATGCGCAAAGCCTTCGAACGTCGCCGCGATTTGATCGTGAAGTTGGCCAAAGAGGTGCCGGGCTTCGAAGTAAATGTACCGCAGGGTGCCTTCTATCTCTTCCCGAAATGTAGCTCTTACTTCGGAAAATCGGCAGGCGACCGTAAGATCAACAATGCAGCCGACTTGGCCATGTACCTCTTGGAGGTAGGTCACGTTGCCTGTGTGGGTGGTGGTGCTTTCGGTGCTCCTGAATGTATTCGTATGAGCTACGCCACTTCAGACGAGAATATCGTAGAGGCAATGAGACGTATTAATGAGGCATTGGCCAAATTGAAATAAGAAGCAATACGTTTTTTCTTATAAAAGGGGGTTGTCCATTCATTTGGACAACCCCTTTTTTGTTTTCTTTTTTCATTATGTTTCGCTTTGGCGATGGTTGCTTGCCCCCAAATCAGGCGCTTCGCTTAGCGATGCCATTTCATGGCATCGAGTACTCTTCTTTTTGCTTGACCAAAAAGAAGCAACCGAAGGTCATTTAGCGAAGCGCAGAATAAAAAGTCAAGGGCTGAACCTGCTTGGCTACTCCAGAGTTTTCGTTCGCTGTGCGCGTCGCAAGCCGTTCACCTGGGGTAGATTTTTTCTCGCCATGACAAAGGTCAAGCAAGCTTGCCTTTGTTCATTTGGCTTAACGAAAAAATTCACGTTGTTCACTCGTGCAACGCTCCGGCCGCTCACTACAACTCTTCCGTTTAACGCCAACCAGC
>CAVJQR010000185.1:0-5577 GCA_963651605.1 Agathobaculum sp. | reverse complement strand
TTAATTGATATTGTTTTAGTTAATTTAGTATAAAAATGGGGGGGTAAAATGGAAATTAATTTGTTTTTCGATAAAAAAGTTGTATATTGCAAGCAATAAAATCCCCTTTATGGAGAGAATATGATTAGCGATAACCAATAACCTGTAAACCAAAACAGAATTATGATGTGCAGCGTGAATAGATATATGGCTCTTTCCTTCCTCCTGCTCGGTGGGTGTTGCACCATGGTGGCCCAACAGGAAAGCAACAGGAAAGTTGATGTAGCCCTCCATTCGGACAGTGGCAGGGCAACAAGCTATGCGCCGGAGGAGGAGATGCTTCCGGCCGATACGGCAGTTGTGGAAGCGACGTCGGCAACCAAGACCTTGACACCCTCGGCCGACAACTCGCAACCCTTCCACATGTCGTTCAAGACCAACATGCTTTATGACGTGCTGGCCGTACCCAACCTCGGCGTGGAGTTCCACTTGGGCCGGAACTGGTCGGTAGCGGCCGACTGGATGTACGCCTGGTGGAGCAACAAGAGCAAACACTACTATTGGCGTATCTACGGAGGCGACCTGTCCGTGCGCAAATGGTTCGGGAGAAAGGCAGCGGAGAAACCGCTGACGGGCCACCATCTCGGCATCTACGGGCAGGCCTTCACCTACGATTTTGAATTGGGCGGCAAGGGCTATATGGGCGGTAAGCCCGGCGGCACCCTGTGGGACAAAATCAACTATGCTGCCGGTGTGGAATATGGCTACTCGCTCCCGATCGCCCGCCGTCTGAACATCGACTTCACCATCGGTGTGGGCTATTGGGGCGGCAAGTACTACGGATATATTCCGTTGGACGGGCACTATGTGTGGCAATCGACCAAGAACCGCCACTGGTGGGGCCCTACAAAAGCGGAAATATCGTTGGTTTGGCTTCTCGGCAATGGTAACAGCAACAAGCAGAAAGGAGGCGTAAAATGAAAAAGAGACACACAACCCTAAAATACGTTCCCCTCTTTGCGGGAATGCTGGCCCTGCTTTCATCGTGCGAACACAAGGATCTCTGTTTCGACCATGAGGAGCACGCCCCGAAATCGGAGGTACGCATCGAGGCCACCTACGAGAAGGAGTGGCAATATACCCACGAAGGCAGTACGGACTGGAAGAAATATCCGACCTGGAAGGAGACGTTCGGCATGGAATACGATGCGCTGCGCCCCGGAACTCCCGAAGGGCTTCGCCTGCAGGTGTACAATGCCGCGGGCACGGAAGAGATCATCAATATGGCTCCGACGGGCGACGTCGTGCATATTCGTCCGGGCGAATATTCGCTGTTGTTCTACAATAATGATACGGAATACATTCTATTCGACGAAATGCAGACGTTCGCCTCGGCCAAGGCCACTACCCGCACCCGCACCCGCACCTCTTATCACGGCAATTCCTACATGAAGGCGGCGCAAGAGCACACCATGAACCAGCCGGATATGCTCTACGGAAGCTACATCGACTCGTATGTGGTGGAGCGGACGATGGAAACAACCGTGCTGCCCGTCACCATGCAGCCGTTGGTGTTCACCTATCTGGTGCGCTACGAGTTTGGTCACGGACTGGAATATGTCTCACTGGCGCGCGGCGCATTGGCCGGAATGGCGCGGGCGGTATGGCTGAACAGCGGACGCACCTCGGAGGAGACGGCCACCATACTCTACGACTGTACGGTGGAAACCTTCGGAGCCCAGGCCTTGGTCCGCTCGTTTGGCGTGCCCGACTCGCCCAACTATGCGACGAAAGCCGGAAACACCTACGCGCTGAACTTAGAGGTACGCCTGAAGAACGGCAAGATGTTATCGTTCGATTTTGACGTGACCGACCAGGTGGCAAAGCAACCTCAGGGGGGTGTCATCGTGGTGAAAGGCATCGAAATCTCCGACGAACAGGGAAAGGAAGGCAGTTCCGGCTTTGACGTTGTGGTGGAAAAATGGGGAGAATTTGAGGATATCGAGCTCCCGTTTTGATGGAAAACTTACTATGAGTACTTAATAATTAATCATTAAATTCAGTTAACTATGAACAAGTTCTTTTTATTGGGAGTAGCAGCTGTCGCCATGTTAGCCGGCTGCACCAACGACGAAACAGTGGAAATGGCACCGCAAAATGCCATCAGTTTCACCTCTTTTGTAGACAAGAGTACCAAGGCAACCGTGGATGTCACTACAGCCAATCTTTCCTCCTTCTGGGTGTATGGCTGGAAAGGTAACGAACAAATCTTCAATGCGCAGGAGGTAAAAAAAGTAGGTGGCGCGTGGACTTATTCGCCTATTCAGTATTGGACGGAAAACGGCTCCTATGTTTTCGAGGCAATTGACCCCCAATCAGGGACGAAGGGTGTAACCTTTTCGGCAGCGAAGACAGGTGGTACCATCAACTTCACGAACGATGCTGGGACAGATCTTGTCTATGCTTTGCCGGTAAGCAAAACAACCGGTGCGTCAATCACCTCTGATCCGGGAAAGGTCAACTTTACGTTTAAGCACATGCTTTCGCGAGTGAAGTTCACCTTCAAGAACACATTTCCTGCAAATGCTGCGGCAAAAATCACTGTAACGGATGTGAAGATTACGAATGCTTATACGAAGGGATCCATCACACCTGCGGCAACAACGCCGGCTTGGGATACCAGCAGTGGAACGGCTACTTTAAGTGTTTCTTTCCCCGGTACGATTGAAAATCTTCCGGCCAATACGGGACAGGGTAGCACAGACCACAAGTATCTTATACCGGTTTCGAATCCTTCCTATACGGTTTCCTTTAAGGTGACCTTGACGCAAGGCACTGTTTCGAATACTTATCCCCATACGGCAACTATTACTACGTCCATGCAGCCGGGTTTGAGCTACAACTTTGTTGCTTCGCTTAACGAACAAAATACGGCAAACGATGAGCTCTATCCGATTCAGTTCGAAGCAACGGTTACGGAATGGGGTTCATTTTCGGATACAGATCTCACCGTTGAATAAGAAAGACAGTGCGCTCTCATATAATCGGTTCGTGCAACCGAATGCTTTTTGGGTTTAACAGCAATGAGGCACTACAAGGTGGAAGGGGACGAATGCTCTCCTTCCACCTACCCATCGGCCATGGGCGCATTGCCCTTGGCGAAACATTTTAAAAACAGAAAAGATGAAAGTACATAAGAAAAATCATAGTTGGATGGGCGGCATGGCAACGATGTTGTTATGTACGCTACTTTTCTCGTGCAACAATGAGGAACTCCTCGACAATGAAATGCCGAAGACGGCCGGAAACAGCATCGCGTTCGGGCTCTCTTCCGGCAACCAGGCGCAGACACGAGGCAATACCGACAGTGCGGAAAACGGATATACCGCCAACCGTTTCGTGCTGCGGTCGGACAACTCGGCGGATACGCTGTGCGCCCGGGTCATCGTGTCGGACGGCATTTGTCTGTCGGGCTTTGAAGAGAGCCCGGCACTGACGCGCGCCGCTCCGGTCGCAACCGACAATTTCTACGACAAGTTCCATGTCGTGGCCTACTGGAAAAAGGACGGTACGCCCGTCACGGACCGCTTCTTTTTGGACGAGGACGCCACCAAAAACAGCAGTACTATCTGGAATACCGACAAGATTTACTACTGGCCCGGTGCGGAACATGCGTTCCAATTCTATGCATGGGCACCGACGAATGCCGCCGGGCTCATTGCCCCCACCTCCCCACAAAGCAAGCAGATGACCTACACCGTCCCGGCCAATGTAGCCGCGCAGAAAGATATTGTGGTGGCTACCACCGCCGAGGTACCGGGGAACAACAACGCGGCCGTTCCGCTCTCCTTCCGGCATATCTGCACGGCTGTCCGCTTTACCGTAGGAGAGATTGAGGCCGGCACGATCAAAAAAGTGACACTGAAAGGGGTGTTGAATGCCGGAACCTACGACATGGCTGCCGCAACATGGACATTGGCTGAGACAACCGCCGATTTTTCGCAGACGCTGAACAAGGTCATGGACGGAACAGAAGCCGCCGGAACGGCCATCACTACGGCAGAGGGCACCTTCATGATGCTGCCCCAAACGTTGCCTGCCGGTGCCAAAGTGGAAGTGGTCTTCTCTCCTACCGCCGGCGAGGAGCGCACGCTTACGGCCACCATCGGGGGCACTGTTTGGACCATGGGCACAACCGTGACCTATCGGCTCACCATCACCCCGGAATATGTGCTGGAGTTTGTATCCGAACCGCAAGTGCAAGATGCGCATTATGTCATTTATCCTATCACCATCAAAGCCGACACAAGGCTGGAAGGCAACTGGACATTGACATCGAACGACCCGACGAATGTCACTTTCGTGGAGAGATTTGCGGCAGACGGCATAAAGAGTTTGGTGGATCAAGGCTATTGGCTCAAGGATTATTGCGGATCGGGCACATTGACAAGCTCAACAAAGGGCGATGAGATCCGCGTCTATGTTTTTTTGAAGGAGAACGTATCGACGACCGACCGGAACATTACCCTCTCGCTTGCACCGGCAAACAATACAAACCCCCAAGCGGTGAAGACCTTCACCTTCAAGCAATATTGTCCGGCCTGGACCAATGGCATAGGCGTCGAGCGCATTCAAGAAAAAGATTACCCGTGGGGCTTCAACTGGGATGCGAGCATGAAGATTACTTATAAGATGCCTGGAGGCGCGTATGGGGCAATCTTACATATATTATTCGCAATCTTTGGGGATCACAGTTACATCATAGACGAAGGGTTAGTCATATGGAATAATTGGAGAGTAACGGTTGATTTTTCCAAAGTTCCGAAATTGACCACCGCTACGAGCAGCACTGACGGTATTTCCAATACATGGGAATTGTATACCTTCGAAGGTATTAATGAGGCGTCTACAATTATGAACCAATTGGAATCGTGGGGTGGCGTACCGGACAAGACACTTCCTGAAAATCCAAGTGAATATGCGGCATGGGCTTGTGCGAAGAAAAATAGATTTGGGGTAAAACAAACAACAAGTGGTACACAAACCGTTTATGATCCCACCCTGCAACAATCCGACATGGTGTGGTATCTTCCGGCAAAGGATGAGGCCGCTTCCATGATTGATAACCTGTCCGGCGACTATTGGACCTCTACGGCGATAACGGAACCGGGCACTACCGCCTATAAATACACGGCGGGCGGTACGACCGCTGCCGAAGAGCGCAACAACAAGATACATGTGCGTGCCGTACGCAAATCGGGGCCGTAAAAATTGTTCGGCATGATTTCAGAAAAACATCGGCATGAAATGAAAAAAAGGTCGGCATGATTTTTCGGATTGTTCGGCATGAATTTTTTTCCCTTTCTTCAACCCTTAAGAAAGCCCTCGGAAATCGTTCCGGGGGCTTTCGTTGCGTTTGGCCAAAAAGGTCCGTTGGAATTTGTGGGGAATAAAACATGGTTGTCTGGTAAAAAGAGATTGTCTGTTGATAAAGTACGGATAGACTTAAAGAATTGGCTGTTCGCTTTAGCGCTGCCATTGTCATGGCATCGAGTACTCTTCTTTTTACATTACGCTTCGCTATGTGACCGTTGGTTG
>CAVJQR010000184.1:689-5676 GCA_963651605.1 Agathobaculum sp. | reverse complement strand
GTATTATATGGCAAATATGCAGGTACCGAAATCGAATTCGAAGGCGAAAAGTACTTGATCATGCGCCAGTCTGACATCTTGGCAATTATCTAATCTAACAAATACGAACAATATTAATTGAATACAATTATGGCATCAAAAGAAATTAAATACGATATGGACGCCCGCGACCTCTTGAAGAAAGGTGTGGACGAGTTGGCAAACGCAGTGAAAGTAACCTTAGGCCCGAAAGGTCGTAACGTAATCATCGAGAAGAAGTTCGGTGCTCCTCACATCACAAAAGACGGTGTGACAGTAGCAAAAGAGATCGAACTTTCCAACTCATTCGAGAATATGGGTGCTCAGTTGGTACGCGAAGTTGCTTCTAAAACAAACGACAATGCCGGCGACGGTACAACAACCGCCACCGTTTTGGCACAGGCCATCATCGGTGTAGGTTTGAAGAATGTCACTGCAGGTGCCAACCCAATGGATTTGAAACGCGGTATCGACAAAGCCGTTGCCAAGGTTGTCGAGAGCATTGCCGACCAAGCTGAAGAGGTTGGTGACAAGTTCGAAAAGATCGAACACGTAGCCAAAATCTCTGCCAATGGCGACGAAGCTATCGGTAAGCTGATTGCTGAGGCAATGCAGAAGGTGAAGACAGAAGGCGTCATCACCGTTGAAGAGGCAAAAGGTACTGAAACGACTGTTGATGTCGTAGAAGGTATGCAGTTCGACCGCGGTTACATCTCTCCGTATTTCGTAACAGACACTGAGAAGATGGAGTGCCAGATGGAGAATCCGTATGTATTGATTTACGACAAAAAGATCTCTGTCTTGAAAGACTTGCTCCCTATCCTCGAACCGACAGTACAGAGCGGTCGCCCATTGTTGATCGTAGCTGAAGATATCGATAGCGAAGCATTGGCCACTTTGGTAGTCAACCGTTTGCGTGGTTCTTTGAAGATTTGCGCAGTGAAAGCCCCGGGCTTCGGCGATCGTCGCAAAGCCATGTTGGAAGATATCGCTGTTTTGACAGGCGGTATCGTCATCTCCGAAGAAAAGGGTATGAAGCTGGAAGGCGCAACAATGGATATGCTCGGTACGGCTGAGAAGATCGTTGTCAACAAAGACAATACAACTATCGTAAACGGTGCCGGCGACAAGAAAGCCATTCAGGATCGTATCGGTCAGATCAAGAGCCAGATAGAAAATACAACATCCGACTACGACAAAGAGAAATTGCAGGAACGTTTGGCTAAGTTGGCCGGCGGTGTGGCAGTTCTTTACGTAGGTGCTCCTTCTGAAGTAGAAATGAAAGAGAAGAAAGACCGTGTAGACGATGCTTTGCATGCCACTCGTGCAGCCATCGAAGAAGGTACCGTTCCAGGTGGTGGCGTAGCTTACATCCGTGCCATCGCAGCCTTGGAAGGCTTGAAAGGTGAAAACGAAGACGAAACAACAGGTATCGAAATCGTAAAACGTGCCATCGAAGAGCCGTTACGTCAGATCGTTGCCAACGCCGGCAAAGAGGGTGCGGTTATCGTTCAGCGCGTGAAAGAGGGCAAGGGCGACTTCGGTTACAACGCTCGTAAAGACTCATTCGAGAACCTCTGCGAAGCAGGTGTCATCGACCCGGCCAAGGTTACTCGTGTAGCATTGGAGAACGCTGCTTCTATCGCAGGTATGTTCTTGACAACAGAGTGCGTCATCGCTGAAAAGAAAGAAGAGGCTCCTGCAGCACCGGCTGCTCCGGGTATGGGCGGTATGGGCGGCATGATGTAATCCACTGATTACTGACTTTTCATACTGATATTATAAAAAGGGCTGTTCCTGACGGAATGGCCCTTTTTTATTCCTGACCGATTACTCAAAACCCACAAAAAAAGTTCCCGACAATTGGGCATCAACTTATTTGTGTAACGCCATGAAATATGTACCTTTGCGAGAAATAATGATCAAACAATGAAGAAATTTTTTCTGTTTTTAGGCGTTATTCTTCTCTTCTCCTCCTCTATAGGAGCTACTGAGGATCGGATTGTGGAGCAAACCCACCTGCCGGAACTCCACATGTGGCGTTATAATTTCGAATATGCTACCGTGGATATTGACGGGACAACCCCCATCACCCTCTCCGGAGCCATCTTCATGTCGGAGGATCTTCACGACAAAAAGGAAACGGCCAAGGGAAGTATACTACTGACCCATTACACCATCACCCAAGATGATGAGCGCCCCACGAATGTTTCAACGGAAAAGCGATTGGAATCCATATTGCAAACCTCAAACAATTTCGTGATTGAGAGCGATGGCATCGGCTTTGGAAAAACGGTCGACCACCCACAATGTTACCTACAAGGGCCCGCGGTTGCCCGCATCCACATCGACGGTTTCATTGCCGGACGGAAACTTTTGGCTGCCGAAGGGTATGATACCGGCTCCTTCGTCTTCAGCTTGGGATATTCACAAGGAGGACACAACGGAATGTGGGTCCATCGACTGATGGACGAGGGCTATCGAAACGATGAACTGCCCAAGATCAACTACAGCATCATCGGCGGCGGGCCCTACGATATCTATGCCATGTATCGGGAATATGTGGAGACCGACTATACTCCATATCCTGTAGGTTTACAGCTAATCATCAATGAAACTGCCTCCTATACCGACTTCGGGCTAACCCTTGACGATGTATTTGTTCCCGAAATCACCAGTCATATTACCGAACTGTTCGATAGCAAAAAATACACTACCGGGCAGATCAATGACAGTATCTATACCATTTTAGGCAGTTCTTCAACCGATGGAATTGTTGTCAGTAGCATCTTGAAACCTATTTTCTTCGACGAAAATAGCGAAATGATGCAACATCTGACAAAGTGCTTCAAGGAGAATTCGTTGGTATATGAAAAGTGGACACCGTCGAAATGCGACAGTATCCAGCTAATCCACTCGATCGATGACGAGGTTGTGCCCTACTTCAACGTCGCCCATCTGGATAGCTTCCTCCAAGAGCAAAGCTATACTCACTACAATATATACGATATGACAAAAACAGACCATGCAACGGGAGGTGCCTACTACGCTTATATGGCCTTAAAATTGCTCAATCAATACACCGCGAATGCCGTAACCGGAACGGAAACAATTGTACCTTCTGCCACAACTGTAAGCAAAAAAGACAAACCCTGCTCCGTATATACCATCAACGGCCGCCTGGTTCGCACAAATGCAGATCCGAACAATCCACTGCAAGGTCTCAGCAAAGGAATATACATCGTAGATGGAGAGAAAAGAATTGTCCGATAATATCTCTCCCCTTTTCGAACAAACACAAAAAAACTTCATCACCTCTTTCATCGAAAGCCGGTGATGAAGTTTTTTTATCTCGCTTATAAGAGCACTCTACATCAATAAGCGCGAGCGAACAAAACACGGCGGGCTGACGGACGACCGGTTACCATGTCCTGGCCCGGTGTCGTATCGCCTTCCAATGGAATACAACGGATGGTTGCTTTTGTCTCGTTCTTGATGCGCTCTTCCGTCTCCGGTGTGCCATCCCAATGCGCCATAATGAAGTAACCCTCTTCGATCTTCTCCTTAAACTCGTCGTAGGTGTCGACCGTAATCGTGCGCTCTTCGCGGTGTTTCAACGCTTTTTGGAAGATATTCTTCTGAATCTCTTCGAGGAGTTTCTGAACATACGTTTCGATGCCGTCGCATGTAACGGTCTCTTTCTCCAATGTATCGCGGCGCATTACCTCGATGGTGTTGTTTTCCAAGTCGCGGCCACCCATTGCCAAACGGACAGGAACGCCCTTCAACTCGTAGTTGGCAAACTTCCAACCCGGCTTGCGGTTGTCTGCATCGTCGAATTTGACAGAGATACCCAACTGCTTCAGACGAGCCACGATACCGTCCACTTTCGCACGAATCTGGTCAAGTTGTTCCATACTGCGGTAGATCGGAATGATCACAACCTGGATCGGTGCCAAATGAGGAGGCAATACCAAACCATTATCGTCAGAGTGAGACATGATCAACGCACCGATCAAACGAGTGGAAACGCCCCATGAAGTGGCCCAAGCATAGTCGGTCTTGCCCTCTTGATCGACGAATGTCACATCGAAAGCCTTACCGAAGTTTTGGCCCAAGAAGTGAGATGTACCGGCTTGCAATGCCTTCCCATCCTGCATCATTGCCTCGATCGTATAGGTATCCAACGCACCGGCAAAACGCTCGCTGGCTGATTTCACGCCTCGAATAACCGGCATCGCCATATAGTTTTCAGCGAAATCGGCATAAACGTCCTGCATCTTCTTAGCTTCCGCCTCAGCTTCTTCGCGCGTAGCGTGGGCGGTATGTCCTTCTTGCCACAAGAATTCGGCCGTGCGCAAGAAGAGACGGGTACGCATCTCCCAGCGCATGACGTTCGCCCACTGGTTACAAAGCAACGGCAGGTCGCGGTATGAATGAATCCAATTGCGGTAAGTATTCCAGATAATTGTCTCAGATGTCGGACGGATAATCAATTCCTCGTCCAATTTGGCTGCCGGATCCACTTCAACGCCCGACTTGTCGGCATTCGTCTTCAGACGATAGTGGGTTACCACAGCACACTCTTTGGCAAAACCTTCGACATGCTCAGCCTCTTTACTCAAGAAAGACTTCGGGATAAGCAACGGGAAATAGGCATTGACGTGCCCTGTTGCTTTAAACATATCGTCGAGGATGCGTTGCATCTTCTCCCAAATCGCATAACCATAAGGTTTAATTACCATACAGCCACGCACGGGCGAGTTCTCGGCCAAGTCGGCTTTGATCACCAGGTCCTGGTACCACTGCGAGTAGTTTTCGCTCCGCGGCGTCAGCTCTTTCAATTCTTTTGCCATATTGTTTATTTATATTTTGAATAGACATACCAAAATAGCTGCCGGAACCATTCGCCCGACAGAGTGCATATTTGCGATGCAAAGTTATAAAATATACGCGAATAACAGATACC
>CAVJQR010000184.1:0-679 GCA_963651605.1 Agathobaculum sp. | reverse complement strand
TACCGTTCTCGGAAATATTACGAACTCTTCTCTCTTTCTTCTTTGGGGTTGGGATGGTTCAGAAACGAAAAAGCCGAAGTTCTAAAAAAGAATCACCGAGTTCCGAAAAAGTTTCTCGGCATAGAACTGCAGTTTAGTCCCGAATAAACTCGAGTTTCATGCCGAGAAAACTTTTCAAAACTCCGCAGATTCCTTTTCATTCGTGCGGTGCTTCTCCTCTCCTATACATTAATATATACGAAAGTGCTTTCCTTTTGAGGAATTTTAAGGAGGAGAACCCTTTCAATGCCGCTTACATTTCCTATATTTGCAATTCACTTAGCAAAAGAAAACAGTAAATGGATATAAATTGGTATGGATTACTCATCGGAGTAATCACCTTTCTCGTGATCGGCATGTTTCACCCGATCGTCATCAAAGCGGAATATTATTGGGGCACCAAATGCTGGTGGGCTTTCTTGTTGACCGGAGTGGTTGCGCTGATTGCCTCGTTGACTATCGAGAACATAATCGGATCGACTGCTTGCGGAGTCTTTGCCTTCTCCTCGTTTTGGTCGATCAAAGAGATTTTCGAACAGGAAGAACGCGTGAGAAAAGGATGGTTCCCCAAAAATCCGAAGCGGACCTACCCCAACAAAAAAGGCAAGATGGCTTGCGGATTGATTGCCCTGCTGATGAC
>CAVJQR010000183.1:0-5684 GCA_963651605.1 Agathobaculum sp. | reverse complement strand
TTACAGAAACGAAAAAGAATGATTATGGTCATTTGTTTCCAGACATCCAATTATCCCATCGCTTAGCAAACAACAACCAATTGCAACTGACTTATGTCGGGGCAATCGTCCGTCCATGGATGTCATATCTGAATCCTTTTCGTCTATACAGTAGCCCTTTCATAGCCAAAGAAGGGACATCCACGCTCAGTCCAAGCTTCTTCAATAAAGTAGAATTAGCATATCAAAAGAGTTTTCTTAAAGGTTTTTTCAAAATATATTCTGCATACTCGACATCAAACAATCAAATTGCCGAAGTTCTCCGTATGACCTCTGATGGCATTTCGCTTTACAAATGGGAAAATGCCTATAAACAAAATGATTGGCGCGTGGGATATATGCTCAACATAGGGCTGTTCAATTGGCTTAGAACCTCCTTAAGCGGATCATTCCAGCACACCAATCCACAAACAATTATTGTTGGTTTTGACGAAAATATACGCAAGAATGTTCAATACACACAATTGATGCAACTTTCATTCATATTCGACAAACAGCAACATTTCACCGGTTCTCTTATGGGAAGTGTCTCAACTCCACGCAGAACGCCATTCGAAAAATATAGCACTACGGGATGGCTACGGGGAGGTGTCAATTATACCTGCCTGAAAGATAAATTGAATTTAGGACTCTATGTCTATAATATCATTCCAATCTCCCCTTCAGGGAAGTATTATTCCAATAACAATATGACCACACTGTATAAAGACCATACATTCAGGACCTCCGTTTGCTTAAGCATTTCCTATACATTCGGACAGGACATCCGCGAGATTATGAAAACACATAGTAGTTCCGAAGTGACGGGGCGTTTCAATAATCCATAAACATCTATTCTAAATCGTTAGGATTTCGTACCGTTTACGGATACATCACTTTGGAGAAAGTGATCGAACAACGACCATTTCCCCATATTTTACATTGGAATCAAAAACATTCATAATCGGGTGGATACTATTTATAGGATATAGCCATCAATAGTATTTCCCCACCTCCTTGTTAAAAAATCTTATTTATTTCCATTTTCAAGTTACGAGTAACCTACATTTTTTCATAACTTTGTGGCTGAAAATAAAAGCGAACTATAATCATATGTTAGTTAGATTTTATCAAATCTCCATCCGCTACATTAATAAAGTGCATGATTTCCATGCATGGGGAGTGGCTGTTTTAATCTAATTACACCACTATCTTAGTCTATTCTATCGGACTTTTTCCAAAAGTTTGATCCTATAATTTTAAAACAAATCCATTCTATAATTTTATTTATGAGCAAAAAAAATCTGCTCATGATATGGTGTCTCGCCATATTATGTGCACATAAACTGTACGCCCAGCAAGAGTCTTATCGGACAATGGGCCTTGATGAAATGTTCCGTTTGGCAGACGAGAACAGCAAAAGCATCCAAACCCACAAAACAGGTATAGAGGCTGCCGACGAAGGAGTCAAAGCAGCCAAAGCGCAAAGATTACCCGACGTGAACACTTCTCTGTCATTCAGCTATTTAGGAGACGGAAGATTGTGGGATCGCGACTTCAGTAATGCACAAACTATTCCGATGCCTCATTTCGGAAACAACTTTGCTCTTGAAGCGCAACAGGTGGTTTATGCCGGTGGAGCCATCACGAGTGGTATCGAACTGGCCGAACTTTCGCAACAAATGGCGAATCTTGACTGGCAAAAAGACCGACAAGAGATTCGTTTCTTGCTGACCGGTTATTACTTGGATCTCTATAAACTGAACAATCAATTGCAAGTCTTGCAGAAGAATTTAGATCTGACTGAGCAAGTGATCCGCAATATGGAGGCCAGAAAAGAGCAAGGAACTGCCTTGAAGAACGATATTACCCGATACGAATTGCAGAAAGAAACCCTCTTGTTGCAGATTGCAAAGGTGAAAGACGGCATGAAAATCATGAATCATCAATTGGTTACGACATTGCATCTGCCGGCTGAGACATTTATCCAACCGGACACGACCATTTTGCAACAGGAAGTTCAAACATTGGTCGAGCAAGATTGGCAACAGCTTGCCTCACAAAGTCATATAGGATTGCAGCAATCGGAAGTGGCAGCAAAGATGAGTGACGAAAAAGTCAAGTTGGAACGCTCCGAACGATTACCGAAAGTGGCCATCGTAGCCGCAGAACATTTAGACGGTCCGATCACCATTGAAGTGCCGACCCTCGACAACAACTTCAACTACTGGTATCTTGGTATTGGAGTCAAATATAATATTTCCTCTCTTTTCAAGAACAATAAAAAGCTGAAACAAGCCCGATTGGCTTCCCGACAAGCACACGAAGCGCATGATTTGGCACAAGAACAGGTTGAAAATGCCGTACAAGCCAACTATGTCAACTTCATGACGGCATTCACCGAACTGCGTACACAAGAGAAAAGTGTAGAATTGGCCGATGAGAACTACAGTGTCGTCAACAACCGGTATCGAAACGATTTGGCCCTGCTGACAGACATGCTGGATGCCAGCAACATGAAGTTGAGCGCCGATCTGGCCCTTGTCAACGCACGTATCAACGTAGTTTACAACTATTATAAAATGAAATATATTACCCATACATTATAAAAAGAGATCATCATGAATACAAGAAAATTTCAAAAAACCGTCTATAATATCCTCATTATCTGTCTCCTCGTAGGAGGTCTTGCCTATGTTTGCTCCCGCTTCTTGCACTTGGGAAATATAGAATATACAGACAATGCACAAGTAAAACAGCATATCACGCCCGTCAATACGCGCGTTCAAGGCTTCATCAAGAAGATCTATTTCGAAGAATACCAAGCTATTCACAAGGGTGATACGATTGCCATTATCGAAGATGCCGAGTTCCGCCTGCGATTAGCACAAGCAGAAGCCGATTTGGCCAATGCCTTGGCCGGCAAGAATGCGACCTCGGCAGGGATTGCCACGACACAAAACAACTTGAGCGTGAGCGATGCGGGAATCATGGAAGCAAAAGTGCAGATGGAAAATGCAGAGCGAGAGTTGAAACGTTACGAGAAACTGTTTCATGAAGATGCCGTCACCCGGCAACAATTCGACAATGTACAGACGGCCTACAAATCGGCAAAAGCCCGTTACGATCAAGTCTCTCGTGCCAAACATTCTACCTCATTGGTGAAAAACGAGCAGACTTATCGCTTAGGACAAAACGAGGCCGGCATCCATGTAGCAGAAGCCGCAGTCGAATTGGCTCGATTGAATCTCTCCTATACAGTAATCGTTGCAACCTGTGATGGCGTAACAGGCCGCAAAGAGATCCATGAAGGCCAATTGGTTCAGCCCGGTCAAACCATTGTCGATATTGTAGATGGAAGCGATCTATGGGTTATTGCCAACTATCGGGAGACGCAATTGACGAATATTAAAGAGGGAGCAGAGGTGAAAATCACGGCAGATGCTGTACCGGGTGTCGTATATAAAGGTATCGTAGAATCCATTTCCGACGCAACAGGTGCCGCCTTTTCGCTCATTCCTCAAGACAATGCGACAGGTAATTTCGTTAAGGTTGAGCAACGTATTCCGGTCCGTATCCATCTGAAAGAGAATAGCGCAGAAAATTTGAAGCAATTGCGTGCCGGATTCAATGTTGAATGTGAAGTGAAATATTAAGAGTTTATGGGAGCACCTGTACTTAATGGTCCTTTTGTAATGCCCATGGTTCGCGAGTTTATACCGCGAAAAGTCCAACCATGGCTGTACCTTTTCATTGCCATCACTTTCCAATTGTCGGGTGGGCTCTACTTGGGAGCCCTCAACCACATGGTCAGTGGGCAATCACTTATGCGGGAGGATATTCAGATGTGCTTATATGCCAATCTGACGGGCATGGCCGTCTACTTTCCGATGCTTTTCCGCATGAAGTTCCGTTTCACGAACAAATCATTGCTGACAGCCGCAGCTTTAGGTGCTTTAGTCTGCAATTTGATCGCCCCCCATGTTACCTATCTTCCTCTTCTTTGGGCCATTTGCTTCATTGAAGGGATCTGTAAGATCGAAGGTACGTTCGAATGTATGAGTAATATCCAGCTTTGGATGACCCCCAAGCGCAGCTTTGCCATCTTTTTTCCGCTGCTCAACATTGTCATCATGGGATGTATGCAAATTAGCGGCTTGATTACCACTTACTTGTCCTACTATTATCATTGGACATACATGCATCTTTTCATTGCAGCTTTGTTCATGATCGATTTGTTGTTCTTGCATCTTTGCGTTCGCCCTTTCCATTTTTTGAAAAAACGAATGCCACTGTTTGGAATCGATTGGTTAGGAGCATTGCTGTGGACGGCCTTGCTGCTGCAGATAGCCTACTTGCTTGACTATGGCGAATGGTATGACTGGTGGAATAGCCCCGTCGTTTGTCGGCTGACAATCAGTATTTTCGTCACTTTGTTCATTGCTCTTTGGCGAATGTTCACGATCCGTCACCCCTATTATGAGCCGAAGATGTGGACCTACCGCCACCTGTTTCCGATCCTTATCCTCATCGCCTTGGTCGAAGGATTCTTGGCGACAGAGCATGTATTGGAAGAGGTTTTCTATAGCGAGGTGATGCATTACGAAGAGCTTGTCAGCGTCCGGCTCGACTGGTTCGCATTCTTTGGTATCATCACGGGCTGTTTGTTCTCGTTATGGTGGATGGAAATCAAGAAATTCAACTATGTTCGTCTGTTGACTTTAGGGGTCGCAGCTCTGTTAGCCTACTTGATCATCTTCTATTTCACCATCGACAGCAACATCCATTTCTCACGTCTTTATCTGCCGACCCTCTGCCGTGGTTTTGCTTATGCCGTCTTGAGCGCCACCTTCATGGTTTGTTTGGAAGAGATCATGACATTCCAACATTTCTTCCAAGCGTTGAGCGTGTTCAATATGTTGCACATGGTGGTCGGCGGAGTGGCAGGATCAGCCATTTTGACACGGGCCATGAACTATTTTGTTCCGGACAATATGGCTCGTTATGGGCAGGCTGTCGACAACGTTTCGTTCAGCAGTTCGCCCTTTCCATTTGGCCATTTCATGGAGAGCTTCGCCACACAGATGATGGAGATAAGCATCAAACAGATATACGGGTGGGTCATCTATGGATGTATTCTGCTCTTTCTGTTGTTTTTGCTTTACGACATGCCCGTTCGCAAGCAACTGAAACTGATACCGAAGTGGAAGAACGTAGCTATCGACGTGAAGAATTCTTTCTGGCGGACATGGCATAAGCCAGAATCGCTCGACAGATAACAACCGGCTCCTACCCGAGTTTTTACCATAACCATCTGACCGTTTTGATAAAGGCTCGCATGCTTTAAAAAAGTTTCTCGGCACAAAACTGCAGTTTTCCCCCGAGTGAACTACAGTTTTCTCCCGAATGAACTCGAGTTTTCTCCGTATAAAACTAAAGTTTATTCGGGAGAAAATTTTTCAAAACCGGGATATTTCTTTCGACATATTCCCGAGCCAGCCACTTCAATCATTCGATCTACTTTTAAAATTCACGCCAAAACATCTTTTATTTAAGATTTTTTATTTATATTTGCATCGATTTTGGTGCTTGTCTTTTTATACTAAAAAGGCGAGTGAAAAGGGAATCAGGTGAAAAACCTGAGCAGACACCGCTGCTGTAAGCTC
>CAVJQR010000182.1:0-5688 GCA_963651605.1 Agathobaculum sp. | reverse complement strand
CCTTGAAACAGGGCATGGCCCCGTTATTGTCTCCGAATAATTTGCGCCAACAGCGGAAATTCATTAACTTTGCCAAAAGAAGATGCAGGGGCACGACGGTTCATGCCGCACGCCGATCCGAAAGCCCATGGGGGCATCGACCCCTCCGGATTTTGCCGAGGCAAGCAGAATTAGGTCGGACCCGGTCCGAGAAAATGGGGAGTACCATGAGAGCGTAATGTTTATGCACCCTACTCTGTGAAGCAAAGTTTTTTTAAAGTTATAACATATTATGAGACAACTTAAATGTATCAAGACAACGGCTATCGGTGCGATGTTGGCCGTGGCGGGGCCGGCCCTTGCCCAGTCTCATCTCTGGTTCCCGGGACAGTTGGCCGCCTATATGCAGGACTACCAAAAGAGGGCTTCGGTGGCACGATGCGTAAACGTGGGTTATCCCGGACGGTTCAACCCCATGTGCGACACGGCTTATTTCCGCTGCAAGGCGGACGGACGCATAGTCATGCGCACCACGCAACACCGCTTGCCCACCCTGTTCGGCAACCAAGCCGACTGGGAGGTGAGCCTCGACAAGACGCTGTGGTTACAACCGGAGACCGACAGCCGATACGGCGACGCCGACCGGCAGCCCGACACGGCTTTCGAGAAGATCGTTTCGTTGCCACCCCGTGATTTCACGCTCTTGCATCAAGCAAAGACCCTGGGCAAGGATGCCCTCTCGATGGAGCAAGGGGGCAGCGCCGTTGTCGACTTCCATGAGCTGGAACTGGGCGAGGTGGAGTTCACGGTGAAGGGCGAAGGGCGGTTGGAATGCTTCGTGGGCGAATCCGTAGAGGAGGCGTGCAGCGACCACACGGCAGACTACGAGCAGTACGCCCTGCCGGCCATCACGCTGACGGGCGACACCCGACACGTCCGCCTGGAGCAGCGCGCCTTGCGCTACCTTCGTCTGCGCGCCACGGGAGGTTGCACGGTGAGCCGAATAAAGATGAACGCCCTGATTTGGCCGGTAGAACAACAGATGACCTTTTCGTGCAGCAACGACACCATCAACCGCCTTTTCGATGCCGGCGTGAAGACGCTTCTCACGAGCATGCACAACTTCAACCTCGACGGGGTGAAGCGCGACTATCTGCCCTGGGCGATGGATGCCGTGCTGAGCAGCATCGGGATGAACTATGTGTTCGGCGACCGGCAGATGGCCCGCAACGACATCTCCATAGCCCTCATGCCGCCGCATCCCGACAAGACGATGCTCGGTGTGGTCGACTATCCGCTCCACGCCTTGATAGGTATCCAAGCTTACATCGACCGCTATGGCGAGGACGGCACGCCGGAGATGTTTCGCAACCGCATCGAGCAACAGATGGCTCTCTATATGTCCATGCAAGACGAGAGGGGGTTTATCAGTGCCGACTCCACGGCTTGGGGATTCATAACGGGATGGTCTACGACGAACGGACCACTCCGATATGGCACGGCTGCCTATCCGCAGATGATGCTCTACAAGAACTTCCTCATTGCCGCCCGGCTGGAGCGCAAATGGGGAGACGAAGCCCTGGCGGCTCTCTATCGGCAGAAGGCGGACAGCTTGGGCCGGAGCATCAAGGAGCATTTCTGGGATGAGCACCGACATGCCTTCGTGAACGGGTATGACGCAAACGGAAACAAGGACATGCGGATCTCGCACCATACGCAATATTGGGCGGTGCTCACCGACCTCTTCCCCGAGCGTTATCTCACGGAACTGTACACGCAGACGGTGCCTTCGCTGCCGGGCTACTTCACCGATGTGAGTTACGAGAATGGCTATTCGGCTTTGGCCTACGAAAAGGCAGGATGCACGGAGGCATTGTACGACTTCCTGAAGCGCGTATGGTTCCGCTGGCTGGAGGAGGGGGGCACACGTTATCCCGAGAATTTCAGTATCGACTCCCCGCGCGCCAAGCAGTTGGAGTTTTATCATAGGCCCTACGGGCTGAGCCTTTGCCATGGTGCCAACGGCGTTCCGCCGGTCATCTTTGTGCTGCAGGGCATCCTCGGTTTCGGCCGGACCGACCAAGGCTACACCCTGAACCCCGATCTGTTGGGCATGGAATGGGCCAAGGCGGGCATCCCCGTGAAGGAGGGCATGATAGAAGTGGTGTTGCAACGCGGAGAAAAGCCCAAGGTGGTTGCGCCGAAGGGGTGCAGAGTGGAAGTCGTAGAATGATTTTGTTTGGGCGGATGCTGTGATGCATGCCACAAACATATATATATTATTCGTCGACAATCGCCGGTCGGACTGCAATTTTGCTCCTTAAATTCGCATAAACATAAACAATATTCGTCAAAATGCGGAATTTGACGGAAAAAAGTTGCCAAACATTGTGCAGATAAAAAATAAGCATTATATTTGCATTGTTTTTCACCACATCGTGTGATGGGGAATTAGGAAACAAGATATTTAAAAACTAATTTTGAGTAACACAACATTTATTACTGAAAGATGAAAACATTTCAATTAGAAGGTAAGACAAGAACAATCGCTCCCGTTCCTGCCGATCAGAAAAGAGCATTGAAGGCTATCCGTAAAAACGACGAGATCCCTGCAGTTCTCTACGGCGGCGAGAAGACGATTCATTTCACTGTTGCAAACAGTGCCGTTAGAAACTTGGTTTACACACCGAATATCTACGCAGTCGAATTGACAATCGATGGTGAAAAGAAAATGGTGGTGATGAAGGAGATCCAGTTCCATCCGGTTACCGACGCCATCCTCCACATCGACTTCCTCGAAGTTACAGACAGCAAGCCTATCGTAATGGAAGTGCCGGTTGTTTTGGAAGGTCACGCTGAAGGTGTGAAAGCCGGTGGTAAGTTGCAGCTCCAGATGAGAAAGCTGAAAGTAAAAGCTATCTATACGGAGATCCCTGAAACATTGGTCATCAACGTTGACCACCTGGGATTGGGCAAGACTTTGCAGGTAGGTGCCATCCACATCGACGGTCTGGAAATCATGAACGCAAAGAACGCAGTCGTTTGCGCCGTTCAGTTGACGCGTGCCGCTCGTGGTGCACAAGCCAAAGCATAATGAATGTAATGTCTTTCGTTTGGCCTTTGGCCGGATGATTGAGAAAATAAATAATTTTTCATAGTTAAGGTTTTGGTTAGGGGAGATCTGTTCGTGAGAATGGGTCCCCCTTTTTTTTATGGAGGGGGCAACCGCCCCGCAACAGAGAAACCGAAAGAATTTGCATAGAATCAGACAACGATGAAATATTTGATTACCGGATTAGGAAATATCGGAGCCGAATATCTGGGCACACGCCACAATATCGGCTTCCGCGTGGTGAACCATCTGGTGGAGACGGCCGGTGCCGCCTTTGCCGAAGAGCGCTACGGAGCCATCGCCCGGATGCGGGTGAAGAACTGCGAGTTGGTGGTGCTGAAGCCCAACACGTTCATGAACCTGAGCGGAAATGCCGTGCGCTACTGGCTGCAGAAAGAGAACATACCCGTCGAAAACCTACTGATCGTGGTCGACGACCTCGCACTGCCGTTCGGCACCCTGCGCCTCAAACCGAAAGGAAGCGATGCGGGGCACAACGGGCTGAAGAACATCGCGCAGCTGCTCAACACGCAAAACTATGCGCGCCTGCGCTTCGGGGTGGGCAACGACTTCCCGCGGGGCGGACAGATCGACTTCGTGTTAGGCCGGTTCCCTGCCGAAGAGGAGGCCCTGATGCCCGAGAAGCTGGAACGCGCTGCCGAGATCATCAAGAGTTTCTGCCTGGCCGGCGTCCAGCTGACGATGAACCAATACAACAACAAATGAGAGAGCCATGAACGAAGTACGCATAGACAAATGGATGTGGGCCACCCGCATCTTCAAGACCCGCAGCATTGCGGCCGACGCCTGCAAGAAGGGGCGCATCATGATAGGCGGCGTGACGGTCAAGCCGTCGCGCATGGTCAAGGAGGGCGACGTGATACAGGTGCGCAAACCGCCGGTCACCTTCTCGTTCAAGGTGGTCGGACTGATCGAGAACCGTGTGGGGGCGAAGCTCGTGCCGCAGTATCTCGAGAATGTGACGACGCCCGACCAGTATGAGATCCTCGAGATGAACCGCATCTCCGGCTTCGCCAACCGCGCCAAGGGGCTGGGCCGCCCGACGAAGAAAGACCGCCGCGACCTGGAGCAGTTTACGGGAAGCGACTTCTACGATGCGGGCGACGATTTCGATTTCGACTTTGATTTCGACTCCGACACCGATTAGCTCCTCCTACCCTTTCGGGCACGAACAAGCTTCCGTATAACCGTTTCTTCTATCAGGAAGGAGGGTTATACAGAAGCTTTTTGCTTTTGTGATGAGGGGGGTACGGGCGGTCGGCTCGCCTACTCGCCCTCCCTGCCCTCGGCCGGTGCCCGCTTTCCGCGCAGGCGCCTGCGGTACTTGAGTGTCGTCTCCCGGTTCATGTTTTTGAAGAATCGGACGAACGACGAGGCATCATCGTACCCTAACGCGTCGCTGATCTGCCCCGTGCTCAGGTTGGTGAAGAGCAAGAGCCGCTTGGCCTCGGCATTGATCCGCTCGTGGATCACGCGCAGTGGCGGGGTCACGCCGCAGAGGGCGAAGATGTTGGCCAGCGTCTTGGGCGAACGGCCCAGCAGCAGGGCATAGTCGTGCACCCGCTTCTTCTCCTTATAGTGGAGGTCGACCAGCACATGGTAGCGGCGGATCAGCTCGTAGGTCGGGTCGCTGTGGCGCGTCTCCGGCATCTGTTCGCGCGTGATCCGCGTGCAGGTGATGATCAGGTGCTTGAGCAGCAGGCGGAGCGCCTCCTCCTGAAGGCGGTCGGTGATGCCCGTTTCGGTCTGCAGCAGGTGGTGGATGCTCTCGAGCCGTGCCGTCTGCTCGGCCGTCAGGTGCAGGTGCGGCACGGCCGACCCTTTGAACAACAAGCCGTGGCTGGCCGTCTCGCGGTCGTTCCGATAGATGCTGTAGAACTGTTGGTTGAAGAGGATCGCCACATATTCACCGTCGGTGTCGACGATGGAAAGGCGATGGTCGGGTGTCAGCGGAAGGAGTGTGTCGGCTTCGAGCCGCAAGGTGGTATGGTCCACATCGACCGTCACGCACCCTTTCCTTACCCATAAAAGCTTGAAGAGGCCGCTTGTCTGCAGCCATTTCGACGACGGGTCCAAGTGTGATGTCAAGACCATCGTCCCGTGTTGTTTGGTTCGGTTTACGTATTCCATAGTTATCGGATTTTGTTATACTGGCCCTAAATATACGGCATTTCCTCAAAAAAGCAAACAGCTACCGCTGTTTTTTTTTCATTACTGTCCGATAAAATTAAATTTTAGGTTGATAATGTACTGATTGACTTTAAGATATTGGCTGTTTTTTATGATTGGATTTACTTTTTTCAAAAGTTAAAAGTTTAGCGGACAGCGATAGTTTGTAAATGTTGGCAAAGTCTCTTCTTTTTCATTATGCTTCTCTTCGCTTTAGCGATTGTCATTGGCTCTGTTTCTCTTCGCGTTAGCGCGGCCATTGTCATGGCATCAAGTACTCTTTTTTTTGCTTATAGTTATATTGTCTCTCTTTTTTCTCTCCCTTTTTGCGTGAGCTGCATTTCATGCAGCTGGACACTACCTACTTTTTGCTTGATCAAAAAGTAGGCAAAAAATCAAGGGCTGAA
>CAVJQR010000181.1:2830-5731 GCA_963651605.1 Agathobaculum sp. | reverse complement strand
GTATCTACATACTGTTCTTCGATGACATCCAGAATTGCATTGATTTTGTTTCCACCCGCAAAGTTTCGGCTCTTTCCTTGGCTCAAAAACCAAAACTTATTTCCGATGAAAATACCTAAAGCAATACTTGCAGCGATAATGACCGGCAACCAAATTGCCAATCGTTTGTTTTTGTCCATAAGACTTATTCGTTGTTTAAATCTATATAATCTATTTGTATATTAGCCCGTTTCAGCAAATCGCACCCCTCTTCCGTCCGATATTTTTCCGAGTATACAACACGAACGATGCCCGATTGAATGATCAGTTTTGCACACTCAATACACGGAGCTGCTGTTACATAGATGGTAGCCCCTTTACTACTATTCGACGATGCGGCCACTTTCGTGATCGCATTGGCCTCGGCATGCAGCACATAAGGTTTGGTTATTCCATTTTCATCTTCGCAAATGTTTTCAAAGTCAGCAGGTGTACCATTGTAGCCATCCGAGATAATCATCTTGTCCTTGACAATCAATGCCCCGACTTGCCGCCGTTTGCAATATGAATTTTCCGCCCAAATAGATGCCATCCGAAGGTATCTTTTGTCCAGTTCATGTTGTTTATCTGAGTTACTGCTCATTCCTACATTCTCCTCTTTCATTATGGTTGTGCAAAAGTAATGATTTTAAACGAAGAAAGTTCTTTTTGATCATACAAAGTTTCATGAAAAAAGGAGACCCGGCTCTGCACTATCATTTTGCACGGCTCAAGTCTCCTATAGTTTATTGTCGAGCCACTTATCACTTATCTTTCTTGATTCCGTTGCGAATCAGCAAAGCATCGATCGAAGGCTCTTTTCCTCTGAATCGTTTATAGAGCACATCCGGCTCCTCTACCCCACCGCGTTTCAAAATATTGTCACGGAACGAGTGGGCCACCTCTTGGTTAAATATTCCCTTTTCTTTGAATAATGCAAAAGCATCAGCATCCAACACTTCCGCCCATTTATAGCCATAGTAACCGGCTGCATAACCACCCGAGAAAAGGTGTCCGAAGCTGGTACTCATACATGCACCCTGCATTTCGGGCAATACTTGAGCAGCTTGCCAAGCCTCCTTCTCAAAAGCAATGACATCACCCGAGAAAGGAGCGGTCAGTGTATGCCAAGCCATATCCAACAATCCGAAGCTTACCTGGCGACAGCAGGCATAGCCGGCATTGAAATTGGCGGCATTGATAAGGTTCTGAACAAGATCTTGCGGAATTTTTTCACCTGTTTGATAGTGAACAGCGATCTGATCCAAATATTCTTTTTGAGTCAACCAATTCTCCATGATCTGAGATGGTAGTTCAACGAAGTCTTGATAAACACTGGTGCCCGACAGACTTGCATAGGTTCCAGAAGCAAAAATGCCGTGCAAGGCATGACCAAACTCATGCAACAAAGTCTCTACTTCGTCGAACGTCAGCAATGCCGGTTTGTTTTCTGTCGGACGTGTAAAATTCATCACAATGATAATATGCGGACGACTATCCTTCCCCTTTGCATCTTTGTATTGTGATTTGACACCATTCATCCAAGCGCCCGACTGTTTTCCGCTTCTCGGGAAGAAATCAGTGTAGAGAACGGCCAGGAATTGATTGTGCTCGTCGTATACTTCGTAGGCTTCAACCTCTTTGTCATATACCGGAATTTTCTTGTTCTCTTTGAAGGTAATGCCATACAATTGAGTAGCCAATCCGAATACGCCTTTCTTGACACTGTCCAATTGGAAGTAGGGACGCGTCATTTCGTCATTCACTTTGAAACGAACATCTTTCAACTTTTCAGAATAGTAACTCCAATCCCATGGTTGAAGTGCGATATCCTGTTGTTCTTTACCGATAGCAAACCCTTGAACGGCATTAAATTCGTTGATTGCCACAGGCTTATAAGCTTCCAACAATTGGTTGAGCAACTTATAGACATTGTCTGTATTCTTCGCCATCTTGTGGGCCAATTCGAATGTAGCGTAGTTAGGACATCCCATCAACTTGGCCAATTCCAGACGGTCATTGACAATCTTGCGGATAATCTCTTGGTTATCATATTCATCACCTTTACACCCAACACTCATATAAGCGCGGTAAAGTTTCTCGCGCAATGCCCTTGAATCGGCATAGCGGATAAAAGGTCTGTAACTTGGGGCGTCCAAGGTGAACAACCACCCCCTCTTGCCTTTCTCTTTTGCTGCAATAGCGGCTGCTTCAAGAATGCTTTCCGGCAGACCTGCCACATCTTTCTCGTCAGTCAAAAGCATCTCATAACGATTTTTGTCTTTCAGCGCATTATGATCAAACTGCAAGGACAAAAGGCTCAATTCCGTACTCAGTTCTTCATACTTTTTCTTGTCTTCAGCATTCAAATTGGCACCCCGTTCTTGGAAAGAACGAAATGTTTCATCCAACAATTTCGCATCCTCCTGATTAAGGTTCAGCGACAGACGTTGTTCATAAACGGCCTTGACTCTGGCGAACAACTTATCGTTTAGGTAGATATAGTTCGAACTTTCTGTCAAATCGGGCGAGATCCGTTGCGATATTTCCATCATCTCGTCATTGGCATTTGCGCTCAACACATTAAAAAACGCCCCACTGACGCGCGACAACAACATTCCGCTTCGCTCCAACGCTACGATTGTATTCTCGAATGTAGCCGGTTGGGGGTTCTCGGCAATCCGATCAATCTCTTTCTTCAATTCCTCTATACCCTTCTTGAAGGCCGGTTCGTAGTGAGAAGTCTTGATCTTGTCGAACGGAATTGTCTCGTGCGGCGTGTTATATTTTCCCAAAAAGGGATTGGATTCTGCTTGTACCATACTGCTTATGCTTACTAATAAAAAGATGTTATAAATAAATTTTCTCATAAGAGCGATGAAT
>CAVJQR010000181.1:0-2820 GCA_963651605.1 Agathobaculum sp. | reverse complement strand
ACATTATCTTTTACAATGCCAATAGCAAAAAAGCCTTTGGAAAGGAACTATTTTCCAAAGGCTTTTATTATTCAAGGTTCTTGCTTTTTGTCAACTTACTTGACAATTACTTTTTGGGCAATCTCACCTTCGACTGCCACCAAGTGGATACCACGTGAAGCCTGAACCGTAAATCTGTCGGATGTTATCTTGTAGTTACCCACAATCTTCCCTAAGATATCCGTAATCACCACGTTTCTGTCTTTTGCATTCATGATGATTATCGTATTGTAACCGCCGGCTACCTGGAAGGTTGGCTCGATGGTGGTTGTGATCGTTTCGACAGCTGTCGGAGCCGAAGCCTTCTCAATATTCAAGTGAAGTCCTTCGGTACTTTCCAACAAGACATTGTTTTTCGAAGCCAAAACACCATTTGTTCTTACATTTTCCAAGATATAATCTTCATAACCTTCGTCGTCAGTACACAATTTGAAGGCGAAATAACCCGGTTTCAAATCGTGAATGCTCTTGGTGGTGGCGACCTTCATGAATCCATATTTCACTTCCGCACCGGGAGTTGATACCGTATCGAGAGCAGTCAAGTAGTAACGGACTGATTCGCTCGCATCGTTGAACATACGGGTTGAAATCATATAGACCGGTTTTCCTGCAATCGTAGTGTCGGCTTTTTCGATTTTCAAGGCAAAATCATCCATTGTATAAGTGGTTGCCTTCGTAATCTGTTGGCCTTCACTCTTCATCTCTGCCAGCAATGTGTACGGATTCATTGTCAGATACTTGCCGTTCGATTCCAAACGAATGTGTGTATTTTCAACCGCAATATACTCCGGAGCATCTACCAAATCGACAATGAAGTTGGCACTGCTTTCGCTTTCGATCAAATTACCCTTAACATCATACGAAATTGCCTGGCCATTGTCTACCAACAAGTGGTAAACATCAGACTCTTCCGTCTTGGCAAATGTCACGTTGACAGCTGTTCTTTCCGAAGCGTTTGCCGACATGATATATTTGCTCGGCCGGCTATTGTCGCGGGTCATCATCTTCTCTCTTGCCAAATCTGTCAACTGATAAGAGACGGTATAAAGCGTATCCCCGATAGCTTGTGCACCACCGGCAACCTTTTCAATAGCGTTTGCCACACGCAAAGAGACAGGTTCTCTGCCATCATTTTGTGCAACCAACGTATTGTTCGACAAGACCACAGGAGCCGAACCGCCGACTGCATTCAAGATCAGCGTTACGGCTTTCTCTTGCATTTCAGCTTCGCTCATGTATTTTACACCCAAATATTTGTTTTGGATATCAATATCTTTCTGATAGACAAACGTCAACGAGTCGGCTTTTCCTGCTACGGTGTAGGTATCTTGCAAACCATTTACAGGGAAGATCTCTGCATTCTGTGCATAAATCTCGCCATTCTTTCGTTCTACGATACTATACTTTCCGTCCTGTTCTTTGATATACCACTGACCGTCAGCCAAGTAATCAGATGGAGACTCCTCTTTCGATACGGAAGGAGTATAGAGATACTTGCTATTGTTCTTTTGGGCTCTCTTCAAGAAATAAACACCTGAGCCATTTGCCAATTTGGCAGCCTCGCCGCGCGAGGTCGTAATCAATGGAGCCGTACCCTGAAACTCTCCGTTCTCCACTCTTGCGACTGTCAGACGTTTGATATTATCGTAAGTGGCAAATACCACTCGATAACGGGTGTCGGGTGAGACATTTTCTCCAATAGCTTCCGGCGCTCCTTTTACAAACATTGCAATCGAGTCGTTTTTCAAGTCGATAGTGAATCGGAACTGCTGATAGGTTGTGTTGTCATATTTGTGCGATCCGTCTACAGTATAGGTAGAATCGGCTTTGAAGTTATAGCCAAACACATTTTCAGCCCCGTCAATTTGGGTACGAACGGTATCCACTCCAAGGTATTTCGGCTTACCGTTGGGGAAAGTCTCATCACCTTTATATTGCAATGTCACGTAACCCTCTTCGTCGCCAGCCACCTCTTTGGCCACCAATTCTTTACCACTGAAGATGTCGCCCACATAACTTTCGCCCATCTGCATGTAAAACGTTGCGATGCCTGCCCCTAATTCAGAAGCTTTCAGTTGGTAATCGCTTTGAGGTGTTTTCACAGTAAATACCGTTGCTTCATCAAGGGTTTCGACAGTTTTCAAATCATTTGCCGGCAATGCCAAAGCCAATAATTTGGTATCGTCGAAGTATCCGACAATCTGGCCGTTACTGAAAGTCCATGAGGTGATGCCGTTAGGGTCCAAAGTCATCTTGTTGGCCTGTTTCGGCAAAGCCAAAAGAGCCCCCGTTGCTTTGTTTTTGAACTCATACACCAATGAGCCGGCTACCGTCTTGCCGGTAATCTGCCACAAGGTCGAGTCGATAGCTGCTTTCGTTGGATGCTGGGGTAAGATTCGTGCAATCAATGAATCCGGCTTGGCCCCGTCCAAGGCAATCAACTGATTGCCCCACGCCAATTGGTAATAACATCCTTTTTCCCAAGAGGGTGCACCGGCCACCAATGAGGCAGCTGCAGGAATGGTGCTTCCTAAGAGGAACATAGATGCCAACAATGTAATGCTTTTCTTCATATTATATCCTTTCTTTTGCCTTCAAAGATAAGAATAATATTGAATAACAGACAATAATTTGAACCGATTATAGACGAAGTAAGCCATAAATTGTACAAAAGTCGTGATTTTGGCGACATATTATTTCAATTTCTCTCCTTCCTATAAAAAGAAAAAGCCCAGATGTTATATCTGAGCTTTTCTGATAATTAGTTCTGTTATTAATATC
>CAVJQR010000180.1:0-5735 GCA_963651605.1 Agathobaculum sp. | reverse complement strand
GTTAAAGGTTATTATTTGGAAGTTGATATCTTGAAGACCGTAGAAATGTTTGGCAATGAGAATGTTAAAGGCTGAATTAACAGAGGAAAACTGTTTTGAGGATGTGAAAAAAGTATGTATATTTGAGCTGTCATTTAAGAGTGAAGCTATAAAAGACCTTAAGCTAGAATCAGATGACCATATTAGTATAAACAAAAAACAAAAAAGAGTATGTTGAAAAAATCTAAACCTATCAGCTACTTATTGCTATCAACAGCGTTGTGTTCTTCAGGAGCCATATATGCATCAGATGTTGTAGCAATGCCACGAGTGGACGCAACTCAGCAACAGAGAAGCGTGAAAGGTACGGTAACCGATGCCGCCGGCCCGGTTATTGGTGCGTCTGTGATTGTCAAAGGGACAACTAATGGTACTGTTACAGACATGGACGGTAATTTTGAATTGCCGGGTGTGAACCGTGGGGATGTCATACAGATCTCATACATCGGTTACCAAACGCAAGAAGTGAAGTTCAACGGTCAGCCCTCGTTACAGGTGAAACTTTCCGAAGATTCTCAGTCGCTCGAGGAGATTGTAGTCGTTGGTTATGGCGTACAGAAGAAGGTGAACATGACCGGTTCTGTATCGCAAGTAGACAGCAAGGCGTTGGAAAGCCGTCCTATTCAGAACGTTTCGTCCGGCTTGCAAGGTATGATGCCTGGCGTACAGGTGACCTCCGGTCAGGGCCGTCCGGGCCAGGATGGGGCAACGATCCGTGTGCGTGGTGTCGGTACGTTGAATACGGCCGATCCCTATATTCTGGTCGATGGAGTGGAGACGGGCACCATGAACTCGGTCGACCCGAACGATATCGAAAGTATCTCAGTCTTGAAAGATGCCGCTTCGGCAGCCATTTACGGATCAAAAGCATCCAACGGTGTCATCTTGATCACCACCAAACGTGGTAAATCAGGCAAGGCGCGCATTTCATACAATGGTTATGTCGGTGTGCAACAAGCGACGGAATTGATCGACCGCATGAGCTCATACGACTATGCCCGCTTGTTGAATCAGGCTTTGGTGGCAGAAGGACTGAACGCCCGCTTCAGTGACGACGATTTGCGGAAATTCAAAGATGGTTCGTCTCCTTATACGCACCCGAACACCGACTGGTACGGCGAAGCTTATCAGACGGGTGTACAACATTCTCACAATGTTAGCATAAGTGGTGGTACGGACGATGTAAAATACATGGGGTCTGTCGGTTACTTACATCAGACGGGTATCTTGCCGAATTCTGAAAGACAGCAGTTTAATGGCCGTACCAACTTGGACATGAAGTTGAACTCCCGCTTGACTGTTCGCCTGAACTTGGCCTATATCAAGAACGATTATTCCGACCCGAACTCATCGTATGCCGGTGGTAGTTCTGACCAGATCATCCGTCAGTTGAACCGTATCGCCCCGTGGATCGTCAGCCGTTATAAGGATGGTACGTGGGGAACAATCTCAGACGGTAGCCCGATCGCATGGTTGGATGCCAAACAGACAGTAGACCGCAAGAACCAAAACTTCTCGGGTACGTTGGCGGCCGACTATAAAATTATCGATGGTTTGGTGGCTACCGTATCAGGTTCGTATGTAAACAACCAACAGCACTATCGTGCTTTTCAGAAGTTTATCCAATACAATGCCAATAAGCGTACCGACCCGAACAAGTTGAATGAAAACTATTATGGGTGGCATCGCGCTTCGTTCGATGCATTGTTGAACTATGACAAGTCGTTCAATAAGCACAACCTGAAGCTGATGGCCGGTTGGCATACGGAAAAGTATGACTACGAACAGAACACCATGGAACGTAAAAACTTCCCGACAAATGACTTGACAGACATCAACGCCGGTGATGCTTCTACACAAAAGAATTCAGGTTATACGCGTGAATTGGCCATGGTTTCATGGTTCGGCCGTGTGAACTACGACTATGCCGGCAAGTATTTGTTTGAGGCCAATATCCGTTCGGATGCTTCTTCACGTTTTGCCGACGGACATCGTTGGGGCTACTTCCCGTCCTTCTCTGCCGCATGGCGCTTGAGCGAAGAGGGTTTCATGGAGAATGCAAAAGATTGGTTGAGCAATTTCAAATTGCGTGCTTCATGGGGTTTGTTGGGTAATCAGGACGCGTTGAGTGATTACTATCCTTGGATGAACACCTATAATTTGGGTGCAACCTATCCATTGGGCGGCTCTTTGCAATCAGGATATTACCAGTCTTCTTACAAACTGAGTACCATCTCTTGGGAAAAGGCCCGTACATGGGGTGTCGGTTTCGATGCTACCATCAGCAATAAAGTCAATGTGACATTTGACTATTACGACCGCAAGACGACGGGCATCATCATGGATGTCCCTGTTCCGAACGAATTCGGTTTGGGGGCTTACAAGGATAATGTCGGAGCCATGGTGAACCGCGGTGTGGAAGCCATCATCAGCTACAACAACAAGTGGGGCGACTGGTCGTTTGGCGTAACAGCGAATGCTGCATACAACAAGAACCAAATCAAGGATTTGGGTACGGAAGATGCCAACAAAAGCGGTATGACCGATCCGAACAACGGCAATATGCGTCGTGAAGTAGGCCAAGCTTTGAACTCTTACTATGCTTATAAGACGGATGGTTTCTTCCAGTCGGATGCTGATGCTCAAGCTTGGATGGACAAATATGCAAGCCAAGCCGGCTACCCATTCGGTAACCGAAAATTCAAAGGTGGCGACTTGATCTATCTGGATACGAATGGTGACGGTAAAATCACTTCTGACGACCGTACCTTCATCGGTTCGACCGATCCGAAAGTGACCTTCGGTTTGAGCTTGAACGGTGGATGGAAAGGCTTCGATGTTCAGATGGTATTCTCCGGTGCAGCGGGCGTTCGCCGTTTGATCAACCAAGAGGTGACAGGTTATTTCTTGGGCGACGACTCCCATCCTGCTAACGTTTGGTTGGATGCTTGGACTACGGACAATAAAGATGCCAAGATGCCGCGCATCGCTTACAATACTGTTTCGCCCAGTTTGTCGTCAAACGTTATCTCTGACTTCTGGATTCAGAATGCAAGCTATGTCCGCATGAAGAACCTGCAGGTGGGTTACACTTTGCCGAAGAAGGTATTGGCGAAGGTGGGCATTGAGAATGTCCGTTTCTACTATTCGGTAGAAAACTTGTTTACAATCCACAACATGTTGGTAAGTGTCGATCCTGAAATCTCCAGCGAACGTGCATCCAACTTCCCGTTGACGCGTACGCATGCTTTCGGTGTGAATGTAACATTCTAATAGTGAATCGATTGTTTAAGATATAAATAAGAAAGATCATATGAAACGATTATTAGTATATATGCTGGCGGGTATGACATTGGCTGGTACATCCTGTTCAGATTTTTTGGAGACTGTTCCAAATGATGCTTTGTCGCCAAGCACAACATGGCAGACAGAAGACGATGCGGCCAAGTTTTTGATCGGATGTTACGATGGATGGATCGATGATACGGGCATCTTCTATTGGGATTGTGCCTCCGATTTCGGTTTCAACTTCCATATTCATGAGGGGTGGAGAAACATTGGTAACGGTAGTATGACCTCGAGTAACTCGGTGGCCAACTACTATTCTTTCAGCAAAATCCGTATTTGCATCGACTTCTTGAAGAATATCGAAGGGGTGTCGTTTGCTAACCAAAAGGACAAAGACAATATGATAGGTCAAGTTCGTACGATCCGTGCTTATCAATATTTCAATATGAACTGGTTGTATGGTGGCGTTCCTATCATCGATGCGTATGAAACAGCCGAAGAAGCACGCGTTCCTCGTGCTTCCGAGCAGGAAGTGAAGGAGTATATCTATCAGGATTTGGACGCTGCCATTCCATTGTTGAATGATGCTCCTGCCGCAAGTGGCTACATTGCAAAAGGAACGGCCCTGGCGTTGAAAGTGCGCGTGGCCATGTTCTATGGAGATTATCAGATTGCAAAAAATGCGGCTTCTCAATTGATGGCACTCGGCCTCTACGACTTGGATGACGATTATGCTAACTTGTTTACTGTAGCCGGCCAAGGTTCGAAGGAAATCATCATGGCGGTTCAACACGATGAAAACCTCTATTCTGATTGGATGGTGGCCACGATGTACAACAATGCTGACGGTGGTTGGTCGTCTATGGTGCCGACTCAGAACTTGATCGATGCGTATGAAATGAGCAATGGCTTGACAAAAGACGAGGCAGGTAGCGGTTACGATGCTACTCATCCGTTCGCAAACCGCGACCCGCGTATGGCGATGACGGTTCTCTATCCGGGCATGGATTGGGAAGGTATCAACGGAAATACAATTCTAAATACATTGGACGCTACGTTGAGTAATGGCTCGTCTAACCCGAACAAGCCCGATGGTGCCGACAATGCTTCGAAGACTTGTTTGACTTGGGCGAAGTATTTGACTCCGATGTCACAATACAATGATGTCTGGTCCAACAAAAGTCAGGCGATCCTCTTCCGTTATGCCGAGGTGTTGCTGAGCTATGCCGAGGCTGAAAATGAATTGAATGGCCCGACTGATGAGGTATACAATATTTTGAACCGTGTTCGTACTCGAGTTGGTATGCCGGAGGTAAACAGAAGCAAGTACAACTCGAAAGAGACTGTTCGGGAGTTGATCCGCCGTGAGCGCTCAGTCGAGTTGGCCGGCGAGGGTATCCGCCGTATGGATATTATCCGTTGGAAAGATGCAAGTGGCAAGATGTTGGCTGAAACAGTATTGAACCAACCATTGACTCGTATCAAGGGTACTGTCAATGAAAACGAACCGGATCCGACAAAGCGTGCAACCGTCACAGGAACAGATTTGGTCGAAAATCGTACATTCGCTGCATACAATCGTTATTTGCCGATTCCTTTGTCCGCTTTGGACAAGAACAAATCATTGACACAAAACGAAGGTTATTGATCGAATAGATTGAAACAATAGGGCAACGGGCCGTGTCAAAACACTGTTTTGGGGCGGCCCGTCATGCTTTTTGCGGTAGCATGGAGTGCATTTGTCAGCAAATCTGCCAAGGTTGCAGAAAGACTGTATGTTTTGACGGTTCGATGATTGTTAAAAAGGTACTTTGTGATACAAAGTACTGTTAAGCACCTTAACCTTTATCCGATAGGTCGTTAAAAGTGATAAAAAATGAAGTCGAAAAGGATTACTTGAACATTTTTTGCTATTTCTTTGTCGTATCGAAAGTGTTAAAATAGAAAGTTGAACAAATAAAGTTGAACATTATGAATACAATTGGAAAAGGCATTTTAAGTGTAGCGTTCATAGCAGCCGTCAGTGGTGGCGTTGCTGTTGGAACCAGTTCCTATTTGATGAATAGACAGCAAAGTATGCTGAGTGAAAACGAGACCACTTCTTTCAAGCAGCCCGTTCGCATGGTGAATTATGCTTCGGTTGCAGCAGAGAATACAGACTTTACCGTGGCAGCAGAAAGTGCAGTACATGGGGTCGTTCACATTATGGCAACAAAGAATGTGGACCAATCTTCCTCGCAAAACCAATATATTGATCCGTTTGAATATTTCTTCGGTTTTGGAGGAGGTAACTTTCAACGGCCGAAACAACAGCCGAGGGTTGGGGCCGGTTCCGGCGTGATTATTTCGACGGATGGGTATATTATTACGAACAATCACGTGGTGGATGGAGCTGATGAGTTGGAAGT
>CAVJQR010000179.1:0-5754 GCA_963651605.1 Agathobaculum sp. | reverse complement strand
CCAACAGTTCCAAAGCAAAGATTATGGTGCCGCGCGACCTTGTGGACGAATTCAAATACGATACAAAATATGGTTGGGCACAATACAAGGATATCATAGAGGCCGGCGATTTCGGCAACAACGACTATACCGAAGAAGGTGTGATATATTCTTATTTCACCTCTGAAGACGGCCAGACCTATTATACCAACGAAAACAACGAGGAAATGGAGAAAATTGTGGCTTCATGGACAAACATGTACGTCAACTTCTCTCCGAGCAACGTGTTGGAATACGACAATAGCTCCACCATAAAATATATGCTTGCCAGTGGTATTGATGCCGCCAAGATTGAAAAGAAAGACGGCGTTATGCGCCTTTTCTGCGACATAGGCGAGACCTACCCCAACCACTACAAAACCATTGCTCTCTCGGCAAGCGGATTCCAATACCAGACGAGTATCAAGAAGATTGTGTTTGAGGATATCGTGGCCAATAACTATAATACCGTTACCGACCTGAATTTTGTTATTCCCGACAATACTTTCAGAGGCTGCTCCAATCTGAAAGAACTCTCCATGTTCTATTATGTTACCAGAGGAGAAAACAATTACAACGGTATAAAGCCTTCGCAGATATTCATAGGAAAGAACGTCTTCGACGGCGTGAGTAAAGATTTCCGCATCGTTGTATTGCCCGAATACTACAACGATTATATTACCGACCCCAACTGGAGCCAATACAAGGACTACATCGTGGCTGCCGACTATCTGCCGTTTGATACCGACGAAGAACCCGTTGAACGCAACGGCATTACTTATGATTATGTCTCAAAGTCGCTCAATACGATGTCTACTTCGGATATTGCAAGGCTTCAGAGTTCTTCTTGGAACTGGCTAATTCCCGCTATATTGGCGGCAGGAGCTATTTCGGGCGGTGGAGGCTATTTTTTGTTGTATAATACGCCTATGCTGTTGGCTGCGATAGATGCTGTAGCGTATCCCATATACGTTGGGGTGATGAGTACTGCACTTGCGAGCGTGGCTGTCTTAGGCGTTGTGGACGCAAAGAAAGAAAACAATTTAACGGCTCAAAATTACTTACTAAACCGCTGGAAGAAAAACTACTCACGGCCTGCCACAAGGAAGGTGCATGGCCTTTGGGTGAGAACAGAGCAAATCACCAGCGTGCCAAATATGTATATATCCAAGATTGACGATTCCAAGACAGACATAACTATCTACAACGACCCGGGAGATCAGAGTGATGACTACCGCACTATCGGTATTGAAAGGACTGCTTTCCACAACAAGACAAATCTGAAGAAAATTCATTTCCAGGATCGTTATGGAGAAAGTTCTGAGTCGCTCACTGCGATGCAACTTTCACTTCCCGACTCATGCTTTGCGGGCTGTACCAATTTGGAACTCCTCGACCTCGTAATCTACAGCGGTGGCGATGGTTTTGGTCGCTACAATGGTCTTACGCCCGATAACTTCGTCCCCTATGGTGATATCTTTGCCGGTCTTGATAAGTCTAAAATAAGAATTCGTGTGAGCAGAGAGGCTTATCCCGAATTTATTGAAGATGATTATTGGAAACAGTACAAAGACATGTACCAAATAGTGGACGTAGAGGAAAAGCAGAAGCAGGACGAATGGAAATGTAAGTATTCTCTTGCGTTCAACAACAACACAATTCCGTTGCGCACCCAAAGTCAAGGCCACGACATAGAGCACGTATATATTTATGGGCCTGGTAGTAAGTTGGAAAAGACAGGTCTTGCGGCGCTCATCAACGACTTTGGAGAGTGGAACAACTATAAACTCGATTTCGTGAAGTCTAAGGCGTTCTATGGGAATAGCAATTTGAAAACGCTCGAGATTACCGATACCCATACCAATATTGCCGACGTTTACACCGAATTTGATATTTCTTTGTTGGATTCTGCTTTTGCCAATTGCAAGAACTTTGAGAATTTCAATATAATCTATCAAGTAACCGACGGCGATAATCACACCGAGAGCATTTCCCCAAGCCAGATAACACTTGGCAATGGTGTTTTTGACGGTTGCGATAAATTGCGCCTCAAGTTCTGTCTCGACCAGGAGCAAGCTTTCCTTGCCGACACCGCATGGGCAAAATACAAAGACAAATTCCGTCCGTGCTTCTTCGAACCGCGCGACAAGAAAGTCAGTGAGATTCTTTTGGATTCCTACCGCTTTGAAACGGATTTGAACAGTGCGAGCGATTTCACCCATGTAGATGCCACCTTGCCCAATCCTGAAGATTTGAAGAACTTGTTCAGGGGCCAGAGTATCCAGTCTTTTGATGAATTCCGTGCTTTTGGTTGCTGCGGTTTGAAGACTATTTACAACGGCATGTTCTTCGGTTGTTCTTCCTTGCAGAGCATTATTTTGCCGGATAGCATTACTTCTATCGAGACCGATGCTTTCAGAGGTTGTGTCCTGCTGCACCAACTCACGATTCCTGCAAATGTAACTTCAATTCAGGAGAACGCCTTTGCTAAAAGCGGCATTAAGGAATTCTATGTGAAGAATCCTGTGCCCGCCGACATAGATGCAGCAAAAGTGTTTAGTGGTTTGGAGGATTCCTATATAATATATGTAGCCGACAGCGTAGTGGATAAATACAAGACCAAATGGGCTGCCGTGGCGAACCATATCAACAGCATCAGCAAACGTCGTGGTTTGAAAGTTGTGAAACTCTCCGAACCCGGCACGCTGGCAATGGAACTCGGCCTTGTTTATGAATATACGTCGTCAGTATTTGACGACAACCATTTGTACGGCAATTACGCCCAATTTGACTCTTTGCGCGTCATCGGCCCGGTTGATGGTCGCGACATAGGCGTGATTCGTTACTTGGGCGGACGCGATGTGGACGAAAACTGTGTTACTCCCGGCCATCTTCAGTATCTCGACCTTTACGAGGCCGACCTCAAGTCTGCAGGCAAGTATGAATACAACCGTGCTTACTTTGACAACGACAGACCGTTTGCTCAATTTGGCTGGTCGAACAACTATATCGAAAATGACAATGAAATTTCGGCATTCATGTTCTGGGGACTTGACCAGCTCCGGACTCTTATTTTGCCGAAGACAGCTACAAAGATTAAGGTAGGCGCTTTTGAACATTGCACCAATCTTCAAATTTTGGTTATTGGCGATGATATGAAAGACATCGCTACTAAGTATAACCAGAACTACGTTGCGCTTTCCACGCCCAACAAGTTGGCTCTTGTGATGCTTGGCAATAGTGTGCCCAAGACAAGCGAAAAGGCGTTCTTTGCTGGCGAAGGCTTGCATACGGGCAATAATAATTCCGTCAACAATTATTCCGCAACCGATTCGCGTTTCACAGCCACCATTGTTCCTTATAATGCAGTCAAGAGTTATACAAGCGAAGTTGCGTATACCAGCACGTGCGACAGTATTATCACCAATTTCGAAGACACTGCGTTGGTGGAAGCTTTGAAAGCACAGCATGTGTTCTCGGTACTTGATTTGGTATACGCAACCAACATCAAAGGCTTCTTCAACGGCAACAAGGATATAAAGAAGTTCAACGAACTTTACTTCAGTTCCGTTACCACGCTTGGCGACAGCACGTTCACCGGCATGAGCGGCTTGGCAGAAATGACGTTGCCTGTTAACCTGAGAAAGATCACCGTCAATGCTTTCCAGGGTTGCACTTCGCTTCAGCGCATCAACGCTTTCGGCGTGAGCATACCCGAATTGGAGGAGGGCGCATTTGATAGTCTGCCCACCAACTTTGTTATAATGGTAAACGAAGGCCAGGAAGATGCCTACCGCAAGGCATGGCCGCAATACAAGAACCATATACAGGGCTACCGCGAAGCGTCTTTGGATATTCGCGAGATTACTCTCACAACGCCCAACACGCTTGCCGATTCTTTGGACGCCAGCATCACGATGGACGACGACATGGTTGTTGCTGTGGGAGGAAACCTCACCAATATTAGAGGCTTGAAGATTAACGGCCCGATTGGCGGCAAGGACCTCGCCCTCATTCGTTATCTTGGCGGCCGCGAACCTGATTGGAACAACCCGGTATATGTTACAAACCTCAAGTATCTTGATCTATACAATGCCGAACTTCGTGCCGACCAGTACTATTTCATGCTCAAAGGCATCAACCGCCGCATCGAGAACGACAATGAAGTGCCCAAGGACATGCTTTGGAATTGCGACAACCTCGAGACTGTGATTTTGCCGCGCAGTGCTACGAAACTTTGCTACGAGGCTTGCTACGACATGGCTTCGCTCAAGCGACTTGTCATCGGCGACAACGTAACATATATCGATGATGATGCTCTCGGCGACAACCGCAATCTCAAAGATATCATCTTCCTTTGCTTCAATAAGCCCGAACTTGACGGCGATGCCTTTACCGATCCGAGCGAGGGCGAGAAACGCAAAGTTGATAAGATATATGTGCGCCAGGATTTGCTTTATCAGTATTCTTTGGACGAAGAATTCACTTCTCATACCAATCAAATTACAAATGGCTTTGGGGATACTGGACTCTTCCGTGCGTTCGGCAGCAAGGCCATAGCCACGGAGGACGACCTTCCAAGCGTAAAATCCATAAATGGTTGGTTCAAAGATTTCGCAGGTATCACCGATTTGAGAATGCTTGCCAAGACAAAGATCACCAAGCTCAAATCCGACGAATTCAGCAGCCTCAAATACTTGAAGTATGCAACCTTCCCGTCAACGTTGACCGATATCGAAAAGACTGCCTTTGCCAACAACCCAACTCTCCACTGGCTCGACCTTTCGGCGTGCGACTCCCTCCAGACTTCTGTTGACAAGTTGGGAGTTTGCTCCGATGCATTGGTCTACACTCCCAAGACATTCGGCGAGAGCAAGCAGGCAAACGTGGTTTACGGCACTGCCGGTTCACTCCGTTGCGCTGAATACAATCTCACAGCCGCTCACGACTACGATGTGCCCAAGGCATTCACTGCCAAGAAGGTTACGTTCGACCGCGAATACACCAAAGGCGAATGTACCACGCTTGCCCTGCCGTTCGGAGCAGAAAATAAACCTACGGGCTTCACTTTCTTCGCTCTCGATACCGACAGCACACGCGACGGCCGCCTGTATTTCAGTCCCTCGTCAGCGATAGAAGCCAACATGCCCTATGTGGTCAAGTCGAGAAAGCAAGGCACGATGGCGTTCAAAGCCGAAACCAGCATTCCTGCAACGCCCGGCCGAAACAGCTCGGTTGCAGCTAATGGCTACACCATGTACGGCAATCTTAAGAGCATCAGTGCAAGAGAAGCCAACGAGCAAAAGATGCTTGTAATGAACGACAGCGCAATTTGGAACGTTGCCAATGCCGACAGCGCGGGACTGCTGCCGTTTACAGCCTATATGATTGCGAATAGTAGCACTGTATCGAACGTCAACATACCGAGCGAGTTCAATTGCGAGCACTATACTATTGGCGATACCCAGTTTGATCTCGACGGCGACGGTTCCGACGAAGATCCGTTCTACACTCCGCGCGTTGACTTCAAAGATGATAATGACTTCAGGAGCGAAAAACCATTCTACACCGACAGAGCTACATATCATCGCGATATGCAGACGCCTTGGGGCACACTCTGTTTGCCTTTCGCAGTATCTGCTGACGACAATGCCACATGTGAGTTCTACGAGATCTCAAGCCAGAGCAACGACGAGGTAACATTGGTAAAACTCACCGGTACAATCGAAGCCGGAC
>CAVJQR010000178.1:0-5805 GCA_963651605.1 Agathobaculum sp. | reverse complement strand
TCATCTTCTGTCTGAGCCGTTTCGTCTGTACCTTCATGTTGCGCTACCTCAGTCCGGGACTGCTGCTGAAGATCCTCGCCTCGGTGGCCCTGTTGCTCACCTTCGGCGTGATAGGCTTCCAGAATATTTGGGGAATGTACTGCCTGGTGGGTGTCTCCGCTTGCATGTCACTGATGTTTCCGACTATCTACGGCATTGCCCTCTATGGGTTGGGCGACGATGCGAAGTTTGGAGCAGCCGGCTTGATCATGGCGATCCTCGGTGGATCGGTGCTGCCTCCGTTCCAGGCAGCCATCATCGACCAGCAAACGCTCTGCGGTATGCCTGCCGTCAACCTCTCCTTCCTTCTTCCGGCTTTCTGCTTTGCCGTGATCATTGTCTACGGCTATCGTACCTACAAGAGAGAACGAAAGTAGGGCAAGAAGAAGAGTCTGTTTTGCGATAGTAGAACCTTTGTTTTTTTGATGCCGAGCATTTGAAAAAAAGCTCCCCATGATTTTTTCTATTCATGCCGACCTTTTTTTCAATTGTTCGGCATGATTTTTTAAGGGAGTATACACCCTTCAAAAACAAAAAGGGGAGCGTCATTTGGGTTGGCGTTCCTCTTTTGGGTGCGGACGAGGTGTTTCCCCCCGGTTCCTCACTTCGTCTTTTTGTTGTAATTGTTCTTGACGGGAACTTCATGTTCCTCTTCCAAGTAGGAAGGTCCATGTTTCTTTCCCGGCTTCTTCGGCTTTTTGTTTCCAGCTGCGCCCATAACACTACATGAATAAAATGGTTAGACTTATGTTTTTGCGGACTGTTACAGTCCGTCATCATTACTTCAAACAGTGTGCCGCAAATGTTTGCACTGTGTTAAATGAGTTAAAATAGTATTATCGTGCCACCAAATGAAACAATTTGGTTACATTTGTCCATCATAATAACAGACAGAAGCGTATGAGAATCGGATTTGACGGGAAACGGGCCGTGCAGAACTTTACGGGATTGGGCAATTACAGCCGCTACCTGATGGAGATACTTTGCCGTTACTTCCCTGAAAATGAATACTTGCTCTATGCCCCGAAAAAGCGTGAGAGCCAACCTTTTGCACAGTTTCAGGCAACATGCCCCGCGGTGCGGTGCATCTATCCGGACGGCCTTTGGAGGCGGATGGGCACTCTATGGCGCTCACTGCAGGTAACGCACCGACTGGCGGCCGATGGCTTGGACATCTATCACGGATTGAGCAACGAGTTGCCGCTGAACATTCGCCAGGCTGCCGGCGTGAAGAGCGTGGTGACGATCCACGACTTGATATTCCTTTGCTATCCACACTACTACCCGATGGTCGACCGTCGGATTTATGCCTACAAATTTCGGGCGGCATGCGAGGATGCTTCTGCCATAGTGGCAGTGAGTGAATGCACACGGCGTGACATTGTCCGCTTCTTTCATATTCCGGAAGAGAAGATACATGTCATCTATCAAGGGTGTCATACCCGCTTCGAGCAGCCGACTACTGCTGAGGAACAGCAGCAGGTACGCCTCAAATACCGGTTGCCGGATCGCTACATCCTGCATGTGGGCAGCATCGAAGAACGGAAGAATATGCTGTTGGTGGTGAAGGCTTTGGGCGAGTTGCCCGACGATGTGCGGCTGGTGATAGCGGGGCGGCGTACGAAATATACGGCACAGATTGAGGAGTATGTACGGGCGCACGGGTGGGAGAGTCGTGTCTGCTTCCGCCATCAGATTGCTTCCGTCGACTTGCCCGCCCTCTATCAGATGGCTACTCTCTTTGTCTATCCTTCACGTTATGAGGGATTTGGCATTCCTATCATCGAGGCGCTCCACTCCGGCGTACCGGTCATTGCCGCCACCGGCTCCTGTCTGGAAGAGGCGGGAGGCCCCGATTCGATCTATGTCGGTCCGGACGATGTCGGAGGAATGGCCGAGGCGATCCGTCGCGTATGGGAGGATGATGCCCTGAGGCAGCGCATGACGGCAAGTGGCAAAGCGTTCGTGACCCGCTTCTCTGCCGAGAAACAAGCTGCCGAGTTGATGGATCTTTACCAATCAATTATTGAACACAACTGATGATGAAACAGATAACAGCCCCCGCTTATGCCCACCTTGCGCAAGCCATCAGCCGCCTTCCGCAACGCTTGGCAGCCGGCGAAGGGGAGTCGGTCCACGAAGGCCGAAACACGGTGCGCCGCTTCGTATTGGAGGGACTCCCGGTGATGGTGAAACAATTCAAGCGCGCCAATTGGGTGCAGCGCATCTCCTATACCTTCTTTCGCCCGACGAAGGCCAAACGAGCTTTCCTCTATGCTACGGCCTACCGCGAGCGGGGCATTGACACCCCCGAGGCAGTGGCTTATATTGAGGTGAAGCGGCACGGACTTTTTGCCGATGGCTATTTCGTATCGTTGGTATCGCCCGATCCGCCTGTCTTCTCTCTGCTGAAAGACGAGACGACAGACGATGCCGTATTGGTGGATGATTTGGCGCATCAGGTGGCGAAGATGCACCGTGCGGGTATCCTCAACGGCGACTTGAACTTGGGTAATTTTCTTTTTCATAAGGTCGAGGATGGTCACTATCGCTTTACGATGGTGGACATTAACCGCTCATGGTTGCTCCCGACGATGCCCGATTGGCCCCTACGGTTGAGGAACCTCCGCACATTGTCTGCACGCCGGGATCTCTTCGAGCGCTTGCTGGATGCCTATCTGCGGGTGATGGACGATGGGCAACATCCCGTTGCTTCCTTGCGGGCCACTGCCATGCAGCACTGGTTCAAGCGCATGGCCCGTCTGCAGAAGAAGCGTCGTTTCAAAAGTTTTTTGAAACATTGCAGTTTTTCATAGTGTTGACATTTTCACGTGTTCGCATTAAACCGAAATAACACAAGATAAAGAAAAGAAAAAAGCGCCGGTGAACAATCCTGCTCATCGGCGCTTTTCAATTATATCCTTTCGGAAAAGCCGTCATTTTATTTGACGAATGCTGCCTGGTTCAAGTAGTCGTAGCTCTGCTGTACGGAAGCGACAGGGTCGTCGTTCGTGTAGCGTTCTACCTCAACAAACCAGTCTTTGATGTTGTTGGCTTCCATTTGGTTGAAGATTGCCTCGAAGTTGATTTCGCCGCTTGCACCGATCTCTGTCTCGTCCTTGATATGGATGGCCTTGAACTGCTGCGGGCGGTTCTTCAAATATTCGATAGGATTGGCACCGCCTTTCTGTACCCAATATACATCCATCTCGAAGGTAACGCTCTCTTTGTCGACATTGTCGAGGAGGAAGTCGTAGATCAGCTGGTCGTCGATCTTCTTGAATTCGAAATTGTGGTTGTGATACCCGAAGATGATTCCGGCAGCTTTTGCTTTTGCACCGACTGCACTGAAGTAGTCGCAATAGAGCTTCAAGTCGTCGAGTGTGGTCTTCTCGTTCACATCCATCCACGGTTGGATCATGAACTTCGCACCGGCAGCCTGATGCGTTTCGATAGCCTTGTCCCACCATGCCATCACTTCAGCATCTTTCTCTTTCGAGTAAGCCTGACCGAGGTGAGCACTTACTATCTTCATGCCGAGGTCTTCCACCCGTTTCTTGAAGTCGAGTGGCTCGAGGTCGTAGATCTTTCCGTCGTTATAGCTGGCGGTTTCCAAAGATGTGTATCCCATTTTGGCTACCAGTTCCAATGTTTTCTGGATACCTTCCTTGCCGATATAGTCTCTCAATGAATAGAGTTGCAAGCCGATGTTCTTGGCTGCAGTAGCTGCTTCGGCAGCTGCTTCTGTTGTTGCGGTATTGGTTTTTCCGCCGCATGACGACAAAATTTGAGGGGCAACGATGCCGCCTGCCAGCAATAATGATGCTCGTTTCAGAAAGTCTCGTCTGTTTTGCATAGTGATATTGATTTATAATGTTAAATTTCAACGAAAGTACAGCGAATATTCCGATATTCCAAATCTTTACCGAGAATATTACAGCACATTTTCTTTTTTGTTTCATAATCTGAATAGGGGGAGATTGGAAAATGGTCTCTTACGAGATAGGACCTGTTCTTCTACGCTCGAGTTTATCCCCTACCTGTTTTGCCGAACAATATGGCATAGACGGATACCTTATGGGCTCTTCATCGCTTTTTATCCAAGAGTAAGAAAAAAGGAATACGCGACCGTTGAAAAATTTTCTCGGCATGAAACTGCAGTTTTCCCCCGAATAAACTGCAGTTTTGTCGAGAGAAAATCTCTTAAACATCCCCACAAACCCCACTGCTCGAAAAGGGAAAACGGAAGGATATCGGCCAACTGTGTAAATAAAACCCGGCCAACTGCGTAAATTGGTTTCAAAATCTATTGTTATTTTGTGTGGAAAGTGTCGGATTGCCACCGAAGTTGGGAGTATTACATCATCTCCCGCTTGAACCACAACGCAAAGACGCAGTCGGTAAGGTAGACACCCTCCTTCCGGATAGTGATGATTTCTCGGTCTTGCAATGCGCGTTTGATGCGGTCGATGTTCGATTTTGTTCCCAATGGATACTCATTTGAAATCTCCCGCGAAGAAAACCCCGTGTGGACACCCTTGCAGAGCAGCCGTATAAAGTTGAGTTGGTAGGAGGTGAGGCTCTCCGTCTGCTGTACGAACAGACTGTTGCATTGGGCCAGCAGAGCCTCAATGCCGCTCTGCATACTGGCATCGTCAGCCACTTTGTCGGTCTCGGCCATAACGTTCCATGCCAGTTGTTGCACATAGGAGGAGTGGTTTTGCACAGTTTCACATATCAGGGTTGCGTTTTCGGCCGAGATATGTTTGCCGTATTTCTCAAAGCGTTGACAGATGAACGGCACCCAGTATTCGGTCGGGATGCAGTCGAGATGCATCATTTCCCCAAACTGATAGAATGGCATGCGCTTACTTTGGAAGATGTTTTCCATCAAGTGGCGTTTGCTGCCAAAGAAGCAGTAGGAGACTTGCTGGTGGTGTTGCCATACTCCGCGCAGCCGTTTTTGTACATCGAGTGTATTGGAAAATTCGCCAACCTGCTGAAACTCGTCTATGCAGACCACCAATCTGTATCCTTTTTCTTGGGCTATGATCTCCGGAAGCTGGAGTATCTCTTCCGGAGAATACTCTTCCGGTGTGATACCGAGTGACAAAGAAAACTCGGCGTATGGCTCCGGACTGAATGATATCTTCGGCGAAACCCTGACGAGGAACCGCTTGATGTTTTCCATGAGTTGCTCCATGCGGTTACTGGTAGCCCGCAGTATGGCCGAAGCGAAACGGTTGTAGAAATCATATTCGCTTCGGCAGTCGTAGATATCCATGTAGACAATCTTGATAGCTGCATTGTCCATTTCCGCCATTACCTTCTTGATAAGCGATGTTTTACCCATGCGGCGCGGAGAAATGAGGATGACATTGATCCCATTCTCGAAATCTTGCCGGATGCGTTTCCTTTCCTTCTCCCTGTCAGTGAAGTTGCATCCTTCCACCGACATGCCGTAAACAAATGCCTTTTCCATATACACGCTGTTTTCTTATACCGGGCGCAAGTTAAACAAAAAAGCACGAGTTCACAAACCTGTGGACCACAAATTTGTGAACTCGCTGCAATAGGCTGTGGATCAATAAAGAAGATCCATAACAAAATTTGTAAAGAGATACTTTATAAAACACGACAAATCTATAAAATAGCATTTAACAGACCAAGGATTTGCGGCTATCTATGCGATAAAAACCTCCTGTTACTCCCGTCGGCGGGCAGGGAATCGGCCGGTGACCGACAATTATTTCAACTCCTTCCTGC
>CAVJQR010000177.1:1524-5893 GCA_963651605.1 Agathobaculum sp. | reverse complement strand
TAGGACCGAAAGCAGATCTTGCTCCGGTCCTATTTATTGCTGCAAATCTATTAAATTATCTGCTTATTTCAAACCTGTTGCCGCCAAAATGGCTTCGATAGCGGCATTCAATCCGTCAGGATTCTTACCGCCGGCCGTTGCGAAGTGAGGCTGGCCACCACCACCACCTTGGATCAATTTGGCAGCTTCTTTTACCAACTTGCCGGCATTGATACCGTCTTTTACCAACGATTCAGAAGCAGCTACCATCAGGGCACATTTGGCACCGTCCTTGATTCCTGCCACAAACAACACCTTTTCTTCCGTTGGAGCTTCTCCTTTGATTTGGAATGCCAAATCTTTGATAGCCTCCACACTGCCTTCGCCATTGAATACGATCAGCTTGACTCCGTTGCGGACTACGGCTTTGGCAATCAACTCTTTCTTTAGGAGCTGCACCTTTTCTTTGATGTATTCGCCGACTTGCTTTTTCAGTTCGGCATTCTCTTCGATAGATTTACGAACCGTCTGTGCCAAATTAGGAACATTGTTGAACAAAGCTCTCAACTCGCGCAATGAATCCTGCAGAATGAACGTATATTCTTCCGCCTTGGCTGCTGTAACGGCCTCGATACGACGAACACCTGCCGCAACAGAGCTTTCAGAAAGGATTCGCAATGAACCTATCATACCGGTTGATGGGATATGGGTACCACCACACAATTCAATGGATGTTCCATATTTAACGACACGAACCTTGTCGCCATATTTCTCACCAAAGAGAGCCATAGCACCCAACTCTTTCGCTTGAGCGATCGGCATGTTACGATGTTCTTCCAACTTGTAGTTGGCGCGGATCTTTTCTCCTACCAAGATCTCCACCTTACGCAGTTCTTCATCTGTAACCTTTTGGAAATGAGAGAAGTCAAAACGAAGTGTATCAGGAGAAACGAACGAACCTTTCTGTTCAACATGGTTGCCCAACACTTCACGCAATGCCTCATGCAAGAGGTGCGTGGCAGAGTGGTTGCATTCGCACTGGATACGCTTCTTCTCGTTGATCTTGGCTGTAAATGATGCGGTTACGTCTTGCGGCAATTTCTCCACAATGTGAATCGGCAAGTTGTTTTCACGCTTGGTATCGATAACGGTCACCTTCTCATCTCCGTTGATCAACCAACCCGTATCACCTACCTGTCCACCCATCTCAGCGTAGAACGGACTTCTGTCCAAAACGATTTGGTATTGTGTTTTGTTCTTTTGTTTTACTTGACGATAACGCAAGATTTCCGTATCGCACTCGAAGAAATCGTAACCGACAAACTCAGTATCGCCCTCTTTCAATACGACCCAGTCGCCAGTCTCTACAGCAGCAGCATGGCGGGCACGCTCTTTCTGCTTCTGCATTTCCACATTGAATTCGTCGATATTGGCATCCATGCCATTTTCGCGCAAGATCAACTCTGTCAAATCCAATGGGAATCCATAAGTATCATACAGAACAAAAGCATCGACGCCGCTCAGCGTAGTGCGTCCTGCCGCCTTTGTTTCTTCCATCTTCTTCTCAAGCAAATGGATACCAGTCTCCAACGTACGCAAGAAAGAGTTCTCCTCTTCGTTGATCACACGCTCGATCAATGTCTTCTGCGCCTCCAATTCAGGGTAAGCATCGCCCATCGTTTCAATCAAAACGGGCAACAATTTATAAATGAACGCCTCTTTGAAACCCAAGAATGTATAACCATAACGGACGGCACGACGCAAGATTCGGCGGATTACATAACCGGCTTTTGCATTAGAAGGCAATTGGCCGTCTGCAATGGAGAAAGCAACGGCGCGCAAGTGGTCGGCAATTACCCGCATAGCAACGTCGACACTCTCTTCATCGCCATACTTCTTGCCGCACATCGTAGAGATGACGCTGATAATTGGCTGGAACACATCGGTATCGTAGTTGGAATGTTTGCCTTGCAATGCGCGAACCAAACGTTCGAAACCCATACCGGTATCAATTACATTCATCGAAAGCTTTTCGAGCGATCCGTCTGCTTTGCGGTTGAATTGCATGAACACCAAGTTCCAAATCTCAATGACTTGTGGATCATCTTTGTTCACTAAATCACGGCCGGGGACCTTCGCTTTCTCTTCCGGCGTACGAGAATCCAAGTGAATTTCCGAACAAGGGCCACAAGGTCCTGTATCCCCCATCTCCCAGAAGTTGTCATGTTTGTTACCGTTGATGATATGATCAGCTGGAACATGCTTCAACCAATAGCCGGCAGCCTCGTCATCACGGCTCAAGTTCTCTTCAGCTGAACCTTCGAAGACCGTCACATAAAGATCGGCCGGATCCAAATGCAATACAGTTACCAAGTATTCCCATGCCATGTCGATGGCACCTTCTTTGAAATAATCGCCAAAACTCCAGTTGCCCAGCATCTCGAACATCGTATGATGATACGTATCGTGGCCAACTTCCTCTAAATCATTGTGCTTTCCGCTAACACGAAGACATTTTTGAGAATCGGCTCGACGGCGCGGTTCCGGCTGTTCATTGCCGAGGATGATATCTTTCCACTGGTTCATACCCGCATTGGTAAACATCAATGTCGGATCACCTTTTAACACCATCGGAGCGGATGGAACAATCGCATGCCCCTTAGAAGCAAAAAACGATTTGAATGATTCGCGAATTTCTTTTGCTGTCAACATCATATAATTATATAGTTCACGTTAATATTCTGAAAAACAATTTGCAAAAGTACAGTAAATTATTATTTTTGCAGCTATCCAAACATCAAAAATTCAATGAAACTTTTTAAAAGTCGAAAAACATACTATAGATACAATCCGAACACCCTCGATTACGAGCGTGTATACCCGTCGGCAAAAGATCGGATCTTCACCGTATTGCGCCACTTGAGCACGGGCATACTCTTCGGTATTGCCACCTTTTTCATTATGTTTTATGTCATCGACTCACCGATGGAGTCATTATTGAGAAAAGAAAACCGACTACTACAGACGCAATATGAGGTGCTGGACTTGCGGCTAAACAGTGCGTTGGAGATATTGGACGAGTTGCAACAACGTGACGAAAATCTGTATCGTGCCATTTTCCAAGCCGAATCAATCCCTGAATCCGTCCGCAAATCGGGCTTCGGCGGAACAAACCGCTACAGTCAACTGATGGAAGCTTCCAACTCGGAACTGGTTGTCTCTACAACACAAAAGATGGACATGCTTCGGAAGCAGCTCTATATCCAGTCCAATTCATTGGAGGAGTTGATCCAATTGGGGAAAAGCCAAAAGGAACGCGCGGAGTGCATCCCTGCCATCCAACCGATATCCAATAAAGATCTGAAACAGACAGCCTCGGGTTATGGCATTCGTATCGACCCGATCTATCGCACCCCCCGATTCCACTCCGGAATGGATTTTTCTGCCAAAATTGGCACCGACGTCTATGCTACAGGAAATGGGACAGTGGTCATGGCCGGATGGAAACAAGGATATGGAAACTGCATCACGATCAACCACGGATTCGGCTATCAGACCCTATACGGTCACCTCAGCAAATACAAAGTTCGCGTCGGACAGAAAGTCAAACGGGGAGAAGTCATCGGCGAAGTGGGCAACAGTGGCAAGTCGACGGGACCCCACCTCCACTACGAAGTACTTGTCAAAGGGAAACACGACAATCCATCGAAATATTACTACATGGACTTGACGCCTGAAGAGTATGACAGAATGATTCAAATTGCCGAGAATCACGGGCAGGTAATGGATTAAAAAGACCGAAGAGATGGAAGAGGCAAAAGAGAAACCGACCAAGTTGTATTACTCGATCAGCGAGGTGGCAGAGATGTTTCAAGTGAAAGACTCGACCCTCCGCTTTTGGGAAAAGGAATTCAACATCATCAAGCCACGCAAAAACGACAAGGGTACCCGCTTTTATAAGGTAGAGGATATCGAGACGGTACGCACAATCCACTATCTGCTGAAAGAGCAAAAACTGACGTTGGCCGGAGCTAAAAAGAAGTTGAAAGACAACCAAGAGGGAGTCATCCGACAAGTGGAAATCGTCAATCGACTGAAAAAAATCAAAGAAGAGCTCATTGGTTTAAAGCAAGCATTCGACCAAATCGAGTCGAAATAACATATTTTACGAAAAACAAAAGCCCAAACCGATATTGTACAACCAAAAACATTTCGTAATTTCGTCCAAAATTTACTTACTTCAAATAGATTATTTATGGAAATATCAGGAAAAATAATTGCAGTTCTTCCTTTGCAAGAGGGTACAAGCAAAGCCGGAAATCCGTGGAAAAAGCAAGAGTATGTATTGGAAACCCACGACCAGTTCGCAAAGAAGATCTGTTTTCAAATC
>CAVJQR010000177.1:0-1514 GCA_963651605.1 Agathobaculum sp. | reverse complement strand
ACCGCATCGCACAAGCCAACATCCAAGCAGGCGAAGAATTAATCGTTTCAATCGATATCGAAAGCCGCGAATACCAAGGACGTTGGTACACCAACATCAGTGCATGGAAGGTGGATCGTCCGGCTGCCACTGCACCGGCTGCCGGTAATGTCGTCACTCCGAATGATGTAACACCGGCTCCTATGCCCGACTTCACCGCCTCTGCACCCGGTGACGATCTTCCTTTCTAAAAAGAAATTCTTGACCAACAACTGCAAAAGAAAAAACCTTCACGGATATTTCTCATAAATATTCGTGAAGGAATTAACTATGAAAGTATTTCTTCTCAAGGGACGCATTCACGCTCCATTCTACAACAAATTTACGTCATGCAAACCTTTCTTCAAAAAGATGCCGAGCTTTTCAAAAAAAGCTCCCGTATTTTTTCAAAAAAGCTCCCGAGCTTTTTTCTCATTGCTCCCTACCTTTTGAAGGAAAGCAATAACAGGCTCGTGGAAAGGATGTTATAGAAGAACTTCTTTCGCCTGCGTTCTTTGATTAGTCTGAGACACGTGATACGGATTTGATGTTGTCGATCTCCGACAAGCGTACACAAAGTTTTTGTATGTCTTCCACATCGTGAACTTTCAACTTGATACGACCGGCAAACACTCCGTCCTTCGCTTCAATCAACAAGCGGGAGATATCAACATTAAACTCGTTGGATATGATCTTGGTGATCTCGTTCAACACACCGATAGCATTGATACCTTTCACCTCGATCATAGCTTCATAAGAGGCAGACTGGTGACTACTCCAAACGGTATTCAAGATTCTTTCGCCGAAACTGCTCTTCAAACGCATGGCTATCGGGCAAGAACGTTTGTGAACAATGACATTGCCGTCATCATTGATGAAGCCAAGTGCCTCATCTCCCGGTATTGGTTTGCAGCAATCGGCAATGACATAATTACGATTGAGTTCCCCTTCACTGAGGATATAGGGTTTCTTCTTGTCGAAAACCTTCTTCTCCTCTTTCGGTTCTTCTTCTCCTTCCTCCGATTTAGTGGCACGGCGGAGAGCTTGTTTCACATATTTAAATAGAGAAGTATCGTTTTTGTCTTTGATGATCTTATGGATATTTTCCGGAATTACCACTTCGCCCTTTTCTACGGCACAGTAGAAATCTTCACGCCGACTGAAACCAAAGAACATGGCCAGTTTATCTTGATTCTGAGTAGTGGGCTCTTCATTGGCTTTTTCAAAAGCCTTCAAAACCTTTTCCTCGCCACTCTTGGCTTGTTCTTTGCGCATCTTGCGAATCACTGCTGTAATCTTGGCATGCGCACGAGCCGTCGTAACAAAGTTAAGCCACTCAGGATGCGGACTTTGCGAGCGAGAAGTCAGCACTTCCACCTGGTCTCCACTGGAAAGTTTATAACTCAATGGAACCAATTTGTGGTTGACTTTCGCTCCGATACACTTGTTACCCACATCAGAATGCAAAGCATACGCAAAATCGAGTGCGGTAGCTC
>CAVJQR010000176.1:0-5928 GCA_963651605.1 Agathobaculum sp. | reverse complement strand
CCAACAGTTCCAAAGCAAAGATTATGGTGCCGCGCGACCTTGTGGACGAATTCAAGAACGACACAAAGTACGGCTGGGCCGCTTATAAGGATCTAATCAATGCCGGCGATTTCGGCAACGATGATTTTACCTGCAAAGGTGTTGTTTATTCGTATTATACTTCCGCCGACGGACAGACACAGTATACAAACAGCAACAACAGCGAGATGGAAACGTTGCTCGCATCGTGGAAAAACGACTACCGCAACTTTACCCCCTCCAAGGTGCTTGAATACGGCAACGATGCCAAAATTCGTTACGTCTTCGCCAAGGCAATCGATCCCGGCGAAATATCTGACAACAGTGGTGAACTACGTCTCTACTGCGACATAGGTGGTTACCACGACTACAAGACACTTGCCATTTCCGGCAACGGTTTTCAGAATCAGCCAACCATAAAGAGTATTGTGTTCGAGGACTGCTACAGCGATCGTGGCAATGCCAAGACAGGTCTCTCACTTGTAATTCCCGACGAGACCTTCAAGGGCTGCTCCAACCTCAAGGATCTCGCGATGTTCTACTATGTTACTGAAGGCAAGAACCACTACGAAGCCATCAAACCATCGCAGATTTTTATTGGCGAACACGTATTTGACGGCGTGGACGAGAACTTCCGTATCCGCGTGCTGCCGTCTCTCTACGATGACTTTATAAATGATCCCAACTGGGGACAATACAAGGAATTCATCGTGGCTTCGGATTATTTGCCGACCGACAAAAAAGCCATAACCGTTAACGGCATAACTTATGACTTTGCCAACAATGTGATGAACGGTATGACAACCAAGCAGATCACTGCTATGAAAACTTCGTGGTGGACTGCTTTGGTTATCGGCGTGGAAGCGGCACTTACGATAGCCAGTGCCGGCAGTTTTAACGAAGTAGCTAAGATCGGAAGTGTTGGTCCTATAACATATCTGGCAGAGGATTTTGGTGGAGGTGTGTTCAAGACTGTCTCCGAGTTCTTAGATGCAGGATACCATTTGGCTGAACTGGGGTCAAGCGTAGGTCGTATCGGAGACCTCTTTATTAACAATTATTACTTGACGGGAGCTATCATAGGCTATTCCTGCGCAGCTCTCGACGCTGCTGCTATGGTGGGCGCCAAAATGGTTGGTACAATTCACGACAACAATACCGCTATCAATTACATCTCAAATCGTGTAAAGAAAAACTTCTATCGTCCTACTACTTGGTCTATGACGGGCGGCGGCTACGTTGTAAACACGGAACAGATAACTAATGTGCCTCGCATGTACATAAAGGAGGTTGAAGACCGCGATGTGGCTATTATCTACAACGACTGCGGCGACCAAAACGATGATTATCAGACGGTGGCCATAGCTTACGACGCCTTCCACAACAAGAAATTGCTCGAGGAGGTGAAATTCCAGGATCGTTACGGCGATGCTTCCCGTTCGCTTGCGGGCGGACTTGCTTTGGCTCTTCCCGATTCAATGTTCAGCGGTTGTACTAATCTTAAAGTATTGAATTTTGTGCTACGCAGTACCGGCGCCGAGAGCGAGAACAACTGCTACAAAGGCCTCACTCCGGACAACTTTATCCCCATGGGCGATATTTTCGCCGGCATGGACAGTGTGTCCCGTTCTAATGTGAAGATTAAAGTCGGCAAAGAAGAACTCCAAGATTTCCTCGATGATGAATATTGGTCGAAATACAAAGACAAGTTCTACACGGAAGACATCAGCATTGTGAAGAAGCAAACCGAGTGGAGTGTCAACTATGCTTTGGCCTACGACAAGAACACTCTTCCGCTTCGCACCACTTCCGGCACCCACAATATAGACCACGTTTACGTATATTCGGCCAACGATGAGAAACTCAAGAAAAACAAAGGTCTTGCGGCGCTCATTAATGACTTTGGCGAGTGGAACAACTACAAGCTCGACTATGTAAAGAACGACGCTTTCAAGGGCAACAACAACTTGAAGACGCTTGATATTACCGATACTCATACCAATGTGGCCGATGTTTACGATTCCTCTTTCTATATAAGTTTGCAGGACTCGGCATTTGCTCATTGCCATGAGTTCGAGAATCTCAACCTCATTTATCAGGTAACCGACGGCGACAATCATGTGGAGAGCATGAAGCCCGAGCAGTTTACGCTGGGCAAAGGTGTGTTCGACGACACTCCGAAACTACGCATCAAGTTCTGTCTTGACCAGGAAGATGCTTTCCTTGCCGACACCGCCTGGGTGAAATACAAGGACAAGTTCTGCCCCAGTTTCTTCAAGCCTGTTGATGAGGAAGTGGAAGACTTGATTCTTTCTTCCTACCGTTTTGCGACCGATCTTAACAGCGGTACAAATTTCGACTACGTAGATGCTACCCGCGCCAACCCCGAGGAATTGAGAAGCCTCTTCAAGGGAACAGAGATTCGTATGTTCGACGAGTTCCGTGCTTTCGGCTCCTGCGGTTTGCGCACCATATATAATGGAATGTTCGCCGGGTGTTCAGATCTCCAAAGCATTCTGATACCCGACAGCACGCAGACGATAGAAACCAACGCGTTCCAAAACTGCGGCCTGCTCAGTCAGTTCACGATTCCGGCAAATGTAACGTCAATTCAAGAGAACGCCTTTACAGGTAGCGGCATCAAAGAATTCTTTGTAAAGAGCGCCGTGCCCGCCGACATCGATGTTGCGAAAGCTTTCGCCGGTCTTGATTCTACCTATATTATATATGTAGCCGACAGTGTCGTAGAAAGATACAAGACCAAGTGGGCTGCCGTTGCAAATCACATCAACGGCCTCGGTACGCGCAAGGGACTGAAAATTGTAAAACTCACCGAACCCGGCACACTTGCAGAGAAACTGGGTCTTACATATAAATATACGTCGTCAGCATTTGACGACAACAGCTTGTCCGGCAATTACGCCCAGTTTGACTCGCTGCGCATCATCGGTCCTATCGACGGACGAGACATCGGTGTAATTCGCTATATGGGCGGCCGCGATGTGGACGAAAACGAGCCCACTCCGGGACACCTCAAGTACCTCGATCTTTACGAAGCCGACCTCAAATCTGCGGGCAAGTACGAGTACAACCGTGCGCACCTCGAAAGAGATGCAGCCGGCGGCGACTGGGGACCTTGGTTCAACAACTACATCGAGAACGACAACGAGGTTTCTTGCTTTATGTTCTGGGCGCTCAATTCGCTTGAGACTCTCATTCTGCCACGTTCCGCCACAAATATAAGGGTAGGCGCATTCGAACGTTGCGAAAATCTCAAGGTGCTGGTCGTAGGCGACAACGTGAAAAAAATCGGCACGGAGTGGGAATCACACTATGTGGCACTCAGCACACCCAACAAGGTCGTCCTTGTAATGCTCGGCAACAGTGTGCCCGAAACCCACGAGGATGCATTCTACGCATCTTCCGGTACACACTATTCACAAGGCGATGGCGACTTGATACACTTCATACCAGACGACTCGCGCTTCAGTTTGGGCATCATGCCTTACAATTCCGTCAAGGAATATGCCGCAAACGTTGGCTACTCCAGCGCCTGCGACAGCCTCGTTGTAAATTTCGAGGATCAGGCTCTTGTGGAAGCCCTCAAGAAGCAGCACGTGTTCTCATTCCTTGATCTGGTTTGTGTTTCCGACATCAAAGGCTTCTTCAACGGCAACAAGGATATAAAGAAGTTCAACGAACTTTATATGAGTTCCGTTACCACGCTTGGCGATAGCACTCTCACCGGCATGAGCAACCTTGAGACCGTCTGTCTCCCCGCTGAATTGAAGACTATCACGGTCGATGCGTTTAAGGATTGTTCTTCGCTTCGTACCATCAACTCTTTCTGTTCCACTCCTCCCGCGATTGCTGATAGCGCCTTCGCAAGTCTTCCCGAAGACTTCGTGGTGTATGTGCTTGAAGGGAAGGAAGAAACCTACCGCAAGGCATGGCCGCAATACAAGAACCATATCCAGGGCTACCGCTCCATGCGCGACGAAATACGTGAAATCACGTTGACAACGCCCAACACGCTTGCCGATTCTTTGAATGCCATCATCACGATGGACGACAACTATGTGGTTGCAGTAGGAGGAAACTTCGGCACGTTGACAGCCCTTAAGGTTAATGGCCCGATTGGCGGCAAGGACCTCGCCCTCATTCGTTATCTCGGCGGCCGCGAACCTGATAAGAGCAACCACGTCTACATTACCAACCTCAAGTATCTTGATCTCTACGATGCAAAGATTTGCGCAGACAACTACTACTATATTCACTTTTCTGATAAATTTGATGATTGGGTTACGCAACGAGATTGGTACATAAAGAAAGACAATGAAATACCGAAAGATATGCTCCTCAAGTGCGACAACCTTGAGACAGTCATACTACCGCGCACTGCCACCAAACTCAACTATGAGGCTTGCTACGACATGGCTTCCCTCAAGACGCTTGTTATTGGTGATGACGTAACCTACATAGATGACGATGCTTTAGGTGAACTCCGTAAATTGAAGAACCTGATATTCCTTTGCAAGAGCAAGCCTGGAATAGACGGCGATGCCTTTACCGACCCGCTCGAGGGCGCAAACCGTAAGGTTGAGAATATGTATGTGCGCAAGGATTTGGTAGAAACTTTCTCCTTAGACAAGGAATATTATGGCCACACCAACGCTATTTCAGGCGTCTTCGAGGATGCAGAACTCTTCAGTGCTTTCGGCTGCAAGGCCATAGCCTCGGAAGACGATCTTTCCGGCGTAAACAATATAGACGGTTGGTTCAAGAATTTCAGCGGTATCACCGATTTGAGACAGCTTGCCAAGACAAAGATAACCTCAGTCAATGCCGACGAATTCAGCAACCTCAAATTCTTGAAGTATGCAAGCTTCCCGTCAACGTTGACCAAGATAGGAGACGCTGCCTTCGCCAACAACACTGCTCTCCACTGGCTCGACCTTTCGGCGTGCGACTCCCTCCAGACTTCTGTTGACAAGTTGGGAGTTTGCTCCGATGCATTGGTCTACACTCCCAAGACATTCGGCGAGAGCAAGCAGGCAAACGTGGTTTACGGCACAGCCGGCTCACTCCGTTGCGCAGAATTCAATCTCACAGCCGCCCGCGACTACGACGTGCCCAAGGCATTCACTGCCAAGAAGGTTACATTCGGCCGTGAGTACAGCAGAGGCGAATGCACCACGGTTACCCTGCCGTTTGGAGCAAGCAAAAAACCTGCGGGCTTCTCTTTCTTCGCTATCGATACCGACAGCACACGCGCCGGCCGCCTGTATTTCAGCCCGTCGTCTGTGATTGAAGCCAATATGCCTTATGTGCTCAAGTCGAGAAAGCAAGGCACGATTGTTGTCAAAGAGGAAACCAACGTTATTGCAACGCCCGTCAGAAACAACTCTGTCAAGGCAGACGGCTACACCATGTACGGCAATCTTAAGACCATTGCTGCAAAAGAAGCCAACGACCAAAAACTGCTTGTAATGAACGACAGCGCAATTTGGAACGTTGCCAATGCCGACAGCGCGGAACTTAAGCCGTTCACAGCCTATATGCTTACGAACAACAGCACAGTTTCGGAAATCGACATACCGAGCGAGTTCAATTGCGAGCACTATACTATTGGCGATACCCAATTTGACCTCGACGGCGACGGTTCTGACGAAGATCCGTTCTACACTCCGCGCGTTGACTTCGGAGAAGATCATGACTTCAGAAGCGAAAAACCGTTCTATACCGACCGCGCAACCTACCGCCGCCATATGCAGGCGCCTTGGGGCACACTCTGTTTGCCTTTCGCCGTAGCGGCTGACGGCAACGCCACATGTGAGTTCTACGAGATCTCAAGTCAGAGCAACGACGAGGTAACATTGGTAAAACTCACCGGTACAATCGAAGCCGGAC
>CAVJQR010000175.1:0-5966 GCA_963651605.1 Agathobaculum sp. | reverse complement strand
GCCATCCTGTGTAGCAAAGGCTATCATGTCTTTGCCCTGCGGAAACTTCTGATTTAGCCCATCTTCTTTTATTTGTTTAAACGATTCGGGGATTGCCCCCGCACGTTGTGGGGAAAACTGTCGGCCATCGTCATGACCGGGAGGAAAGGCGTTATGCTCTTTCCTGTGTTCTCCTCCTCTTATTCAATCATTATAAACCATTTAAAAGAAGAAAGTTATGACTAAAAAATCCGGAAAAGCAAATTTGATTATATCTATCGCTCTAATTCTTGTCGGTTGCGTTTTGGCTTGTAGTTCACTTATCAGCAACGATTATCTGAAACTGCTATTGGTTTTGGGTGCATTGGCGTATGGTCTGTACGGCATCATGAAATCGTTGAGCTCCTCGGGCGAGGAAGAAGACAACACTATTGAAAACAAATAACAACAAAACAGCCGAGGTCCATTTTCCAACCTCGGCCCATTTATCAACTAATTAAACTGAAAGAATTATGAAAGTGAATAAAGATTTGGCAGATGCCACCATGATGGTATCTTTTATCGTATTGGTTTTGGTCGGAACAACGACATACGACTCTGAAACGACTAAGAATATCATCATGGGAGCCTTGGCCGTACTGTGTGTCGTCATGGGTGTTTTGCGCTATTTGGGCAGCAAAAATGAGACCCACAAACCCGAAAACGAATAAGAGCCTTCTCGCCTTTTCCCGGCACAATCGCAAGGTTCGCTCCGGGAAAGGCTGAAGAGACTCGGCTATTCAACCATAAAATCTCGGCAAAAGGTTGTTCTTTTCGACGAGAGGTCGGGAATATTCGAGCTTATATTTCTGCCTATTTATAAACTTGCTATAAATCGGATAGGGAGTCTTTCCTGACAACCCTGCCGGGATTTAATGAGAGGATGCACTCTTAGGGAAGCGCATCCTCTTTTCTTTTTCCCTTATCTCGTCTGTTTCATCCCGAAATAGGGCGTTGTATCTCCGCTGTTTTTACCGGAAAGGAAGGAGAATACCGGCCGCTACCGGGAGGGTCATAAACAAAAAAAGGATACCTCGGTGTGAGATACCCTTTTGTTTCGTTAAGCAAGTAACAGAATTATTCTGCGCTTTCTGCAGGAGCAGCTTCTTCTGCTGCAGCAGCAGTTGCGGCAGCTTCTTCTGCCTGTTTAGCAGCTTCAGCGGCAGCTTTCTCAGCTTTCTTCTGAGCCAATGCTTCTGCTTTTACCTTGTTTACTTCCTTTTCAGCCTCCAAACGAGCAGCCTTTACAGCTTTGATAGCTTCAGCATCTTTCGTCTTTACAGCTTCCAAAGAAACCTGTTTCTTTTCTTTCCAAGCTTGGAATTTTGCTTCAGCGGCAGCTTCGTCGAATGCGCCCTTCTTAACGCCTTCCAACAAGTGTTTCTTCAAGCAAACACCTTCGCGAGAAAGGATGTTACGAGTGGTATCTGTTGGCTGTGCGCCTACCTGCAACCAATACAAAGCTCTCTCAAATTTCAAATCTACTGTAGCAGGATTAGTGTTCGGATTATATGAACCTATCCTCTCAATAAACTTTCCATCACGTGGAGCCCTGCTGTCTGCGACTACGATCTGATAGAAGGCATAACCCTTACGACCGTGTCTTTGTAATCTAATTTTTGTTGCCATTTTTTGAAATAATTTTTTAATTAGCTGTTTGTATTAGCATTTTCGCGTGCAAAAGTACGGATTTTCCTCTTTCCAACCAAACATTTCCCCTACTTATTTTATAGGAAAAATGGAGAAATGTTCCGGTCGAGGCTTTTCCTCTCCTACTTGCAACAATCTTTTTTAAGCTGTAAGCCGATCTCCAACGTAGTCGTAGCATCGAGCAACGACGAGAGATTGGCCAGGACCGGTTGCAGATAAGCCAATGCTTCGGCGGGCAACAGTGCCACAAGTTTCTCTTGTACAGCCTCGATTGTCAGCAACTGCAGCAACGCTTTTGCGTCTTTGGTGGCGAGCCAAACCTTGGCATTTCCATCGGCATCCTGTTCATATTGCAGCGGAATGCCCCCGGCCAGGTAATCGGCCATTCCCGTCAGCAATTTCACCATCGACGCAATATCCGACGCAGAAGATTTCGTCTGTTGGGCAGCCATCAGTTGCGTAAGCTGAAGCTGGATGTAAAGTTTGCCGTCCTTGACATAGTAGTGGGTGCCATTGACCGGCGACGTTTTTTTCGTTCCCTCCTTCGTATAGGTCACCAATACGTTGCCATCGTCCTGAAAGTTGATCATCTGCAGAGAGGCGGCCACGAGGTCTGACACCATCGGACTGAGCATAGCGGCCAATGTACTCGTAGGGAGGTTCATTCCATTGAACGGAACGGTTGCACTCGACTCCCACGTCAGGAAGAAACAGTTGCTTGAGGCGGGTTTCCACATGCCGTTCCAGTCGGTGGTCGGCATCGTATTCTGCACAGCCAGTGTCATGTGTGAGGCAGACACTTCGCCTTTATAGGTCAGTTCGCGACCATTGGCGGAGTCGCTTCCCTCGAAGGAATAGTAGCTTCCGTCGGCACTAAGCGTCAGACGTACGTCTTTCAGGTCGGTTTCGATCTCGCCGGGCACCACGCCGGGCACCATCATCGAGAGGGTCGGTATGCCCGACCCCGGGAAAAGTGTGTTGACATCGAGCAATCCTGTCAGCTTGATGTGTGCCTTCTTTCCGTCGGAGGTATAAAAAGTAGCCTGCTTACCGAGCATCGCCGAGCCGGAATAGGTCAACGAGAGCTGATCGCCACTGAAAGCGCCGTTGGCATCCTTTCCCAATCCGTCGAGATTACTGTTGTCGCAAGCCGTCAGAAGCCCCATCACGAGGCAAAGAGTCATCCAAAAAGGAACTAATTTTTTCATCATTTTGTCATATTTACATTAAAAAAGAGTTCATACCCTTCTTGACAAAGGTATGAACTCTCGCTATTTCTGTCAATAGGTTCAGTGAATAAATTTCACTGCTTTTTGCTTGCCGTCGGCCTTTACCACGAAGATATACATGCCCTTCGGAAGGGAAGCGGTCGAGATCTGCGCATCGCCTGCAATCGTTCCGGCAGCCTCTACCGAGCCGAGCATGCTGACAATCTGATAGTCTGCACGGTCAATATGCTGCACGCGAATGTATTCCTTCGACGGGATAATGCTCCATTCGTCGGCTGTCACCTGTTCGTTGGCCGTCAAGACATCTGCAAGATTGGTGCTGTAGTAGGCTGTTGCGACAGCTTTTTCTTCATCCAAGAACTCCACTACGGCTGTTTGCTTCTTGATCATGTCCATCGTCACCTTGATCTGATCGGTCTCGCTCAGCTCGTTGTTCTCGTAAGTGTCCAAATTGATCCACGCAACCAAGTCGGTTCCGGCGACACCCAAGTCGACCCTACCCTGGAACACATCCGTAAGCGTGGTCGGAGTAAGCGACTCTTCCGATGTTTGTTGTACATCGAAGGTGACGCGGCTAAGTGCTTTGTCGAATACCATCGTGCTTACCACGCTCTTGATCAAGCCCTTCGTACTAATCTTCGGCGAGAGGGCCATCGTAAAGATACCATCGCCCGGCAACGCTTTCGTCGTCACCTTCGGCGAATAAGAACGAATTCCTGCAGCCTCTTCCACATTGGTGGTGATAACCGTCTGGCGGCTGAATTTCGGTTGTGTGAAGCTGCTGTTATTGTCGTATTTGAAAACGCGGGTAATGGCTTGGTTGTCATCGTCCGAATCTTCGTAGACCATCTTCAGCGATGTCCATTGGTTGGCCACGCCTTGGGCATAACCGGTCACCTGTACGGAATCCACTTCAAAATCAGCATCCTCTTCCGGATTGAGTTGTACGGTGGCATCGCCTATTGGCATGGTTATGCCATCCTCTTGTGCATAGAGACGGAACGGATAACACCCCTCCTTGTCGACCAAACCCATCTCCAACTGATAAGCGTCCGGGAGTTCTACCGAGTCGTCCATGCTCGTGATCAGCTCTTTCAATCCCTCTTTCAAAGTCAATATTGCACCATAGCCGGCATCGGTCGTTGCTATATTGAGCGTTATCAACTCCGTCTTCTTGTCTAAAACCGTCAATGTTACGTCCAAATTATAGATGGTTGAGCGCAGCTTGGTCACATTGAAATCGATCTTACCGATGTTGCCCGTTTTGGGAGATGAGATGATGATCTGCTCGGGGATGTCGGCATTCATGGTGAATGCATCCGGAATATCGATGGTTTGCGCTTTGTAATTGGCAAAGGTAATCTTGATCTTGTCGCCCAAGAAGGTGGCGGCACTGCCCATGTACTCCGTCGAAACAAGGATACTGTCCGGACGGAGCGTGATGGTGTTGCTCTCGCCCGAGCGCAACAAACTTGAGTTTTCGAAGACAGGGAAGCCGCTGACAGATGCATTGGCCACCTGCGGAGAGGCCCAACCGAGGATATCGATGCCGGCCTGCTCTTTGATCTGTTTGATGACTGTCGGGACAACCTCCTTGCGAATCAACTCCTTGTCGGCCGAACGCAGTGTTGTCTGAGCCGAAAGGTTGGCAAATGGAGCCGCCAACAATGTAGATGCTACAATAGATGTAAGAATTTTTTTCATACGCAATGTTGTTTATGTTCAAATTACAAATATACCACTTTTTTCTCTCTTTCCTACTATTTGTGAGATATTTAACACACCTATAAACAAAGTCACGGCGAGCATCGGAAAAGAAACAGACGAGTTTCGGATAGTTTTCTCGGCATGAAACCGGAGTTCTCTCGGGAGAAAACTGTAGTTTCATGCCGAACAAACTGCAGTTCATTCGGGAGAAAACTAAAGTTCTCTCGGGTGTTATTTTCATTATACTCGGCACAATAAAAAAGAGAGGTGCGGAATCATTGCTGTTCTACACCTCTCTTTCATTTTATATGCTATCCTACTTACAAGGCACGGTTCAGGAAATCGGCCGACAGTTGGCGGAGCGTTGCCAAGCGTTGATAGGCTTCGTCCGGCACACTATAGTCATAATTCGGATCATAGTCGGCAGACGTCAAGACCAAATGGCGCTCCAGTCCCAAAGCTTTCAGGATGGATTGCAAGCGGGCCAGGCCGCGATTGGGGTTGCCTGTCACGATAAACGGCCGATGGAAAAGAATGCTGAATACGGTAGCATGGAACGAGTCGGTCACGACCATCTTGGCGTTGTGGATGGAGTAGAGCCAATGCTCCAACGGCGGTTGGATTCTTTCCTCGACAGGTGCAGATACTTGCTCCACCTTGCTCTGAAGGTCAAACGGCGTGAGGCCTTTGTGATGTGCCACTTTCCGGATGAGTTGCTCTTTCTCTTCGTCGCGTCCCAACACATAGCACGCCATGTCACCTTCCTTTTCCGCGGGCCGGTAGTTTTCGATCAGCGCCTCATAGTCGGCCGGGTCCAACATCATCGTCGGGTCCAGTACCTGCTGTGCATCCGATCGTTTCAGCAATGTCCGGCAAAGCTCGGCACCGGAGTCTTCGCGTGCCGAGACGGCATCGAACCGAGCCAGCAAGCGTGTAATCTCAGGGATCATTTCTTCGGGTGCTTCCCATGTGTCCAATCCGAAGGAGGGTGCATAGGCCACACGCTTCACGTCCCACCCCTCGGTAAAAGCGAAGAAGACGTCCCGGAAATCTCCGATCAACATATCCACATAATGGTAGCGCCAGATTTGATCCGACCCTACTACATAAGCATCGTAATCCGTGCTTTTTATATCGGAAAAGGGAACATTGCGCAGGTGCAAATGCTCGCGGATGAAAGCATCCGTGTATTGCATAATCGTCTGAATGTCTTCTTTTTTCACCCCTTCATACCAAGGAAGCCCGGGGATTACAGGCTTAGGGGAGAGAATATCTACCGCATATCCTTTTCTTGTCAATAACGTTTGTAAAGCGTATGCCTGGAGCAATCCGCCATAATTGGTATGGGGTTGCAAGGTCAAT
>CAVJQR010000174.1:0-6031 GCA_963651605.1 Agathobaculum sp. | reverse complement strand
TAAGATTTTGCGTGGTTCCTAAAGTACCACATGCATCTATCGATGGTTTCTCGTTTTACAGTAATGGTGTACCATGCATTGTAGTAACGAAGCGCTTTAACAGAATTGATAATTTGGCGTTTGCTGTTCTACATGAAGTTGGGCATCTTAAACTTCATTTGTCAACAAATGGTATCGGTAGAGTAAGTGTTGTTGATCCTGATTTGGACAAGCTTGCAAAAGAAGAAGAACAGGCTAATGAATTTGCAGCAAATGCTTTGATTCCAGAAGAACTTTGGAATACGCAGCCTGCAGTACAATTAAACCCACGCGTAATTCAGGCACGGTTTACGAGTTGGGCCAAAAGTATAAATAAAAATAAATGGATAGTATTGGGTCGTGCCTCTCATGAGACAAACATATACATGTTCAAGTCTGATAAGACCCGAGAAATCAACTAAATGATTATGGAGGAAATTAAAAGATAATAGAGTAAAGGGACGAAAAATCCCACTTGTCTGGCAGGACAAGCGGGAAAATACGTTCACGCGGCAGTGGAAACGAGTTCCTACAGAGAACCTCATTTTTGCGAGGGCGAACTTATGCTTATGCAAAAGTAATACTTTTGTCCGAATTAGCGCTCGTTTTAATGAGGAATATGCGTTTTTTAACGTTTCATCGTTATAATACGATGAAATAATGTATCATCCTTATAAAACGATATGTTATGAAGGATAAAAGTATTGATTATACACCGAGTCTGTTTCCGGATTTATATTCAGAAACGTCTCTGCCTGTTGTTGACAATAAACAGAAAGAACGATGGGCATTTAAGAAAAGTCGGAATTTAGGTATGGAGTTCTGCTCATCCGCATTCTTTTGCGGTCACTATGGTATACCTCTAATTAAAAAGTATACCGAAGAATGGCCACAACATTTTATTACTCTTAGTGAAATGAAGCCTGTAGGTACGAAAAATATAGGTATTGCTACGTTTGAGTATGATTATGTTTTGGAAAAACTCGTATTCAATCCTTCAACATTTAATGAATCAATTTTAACCTACAAATGCATTTGTGAGCCCGATTTATCCATTAATGTGAGTGAGCCTTTAGCAATAGCAGTTGCCAACTCATTCCGTAGTCACAGTACGTCATATTATCTTCAACAACATGGTTGCAATGTAATCCCTACAATAAAATGGTCGACTCCTAACACATTTGATGTTTGCTTCTCTGGATATGAAAAAGGAGGAGCAGTCATGGTTTCGACTATTGGAGTAATACGTGATGAGCGCTCAAGAATGTATTTCGCCCGAGGTTTCAAGGAAATGCTCAATCGCCTTTCTCCCGATTCTATAGGCATGTATGGCGACCATCCGGATTGGATAGAGAAACTCATTCCTTCCCAACTTGATGTACACTACTTTTGTCACGAACGCTTTAATCGTATGAGAAACTATGGGAAGTAGAGGAAAGTTCAACAAATCATGTGGAAAGACCGGAGGTATTCCCATTGAGAGTCGTGAATATTCGAGTATTGGGCTTCTTGGACAAATCAAGATTATTCAATGTGATGTCAAGAAAAACAACCCGACTCCGACATATTCCAATACGGCAAATACGACTTATTTCTCTTACTCAAAAGAGAATCATCGTATAGAAAGAATCTATTATTATAAAAATCACAAGCTCTATAAAAGTGTTGATTTTAAGGATAATGTGATTCCGTACACACATTATTGGAGTAATGGAGTCGTTGGTCGTAAGAGTCATGACAAGCACAACTCTCATGAGTTAAGCGATCGCGACCGTAAATTGATGAACCAAGCGTTGGAATATAATAATGCTCATAAATAATTATGGATGATGAAGTTTTGATTACCAATTTCTTTAGAGTTGGGTGTAATGGTGATAAGACCATCAGAAAAAGTGATTTAGGATGGGGTAAAACAATCATTGAGGACGCCCAATCCGATGATCCCGAAATGATATTTAGATATGTCGTGGAAATAGTGGGCTTAAACATTCTGTTCTATTGGATGGAAGACCGCCGGTGGTATACGATAGAGACAGAAAAATACCCAATTGAAGTTCGTCGTATTTATCCAAATCCGAATTGGGATGGTAAGTGCGAATATACGAAAGCGGGCACTGATGGCGTGTTGAACACAAGCTCTGCCGGTGAAGTCTTGGCAACTTTTGAAGACCCGACTATGGTATGGGACGAACTAAAGATTAACGAAGTTCCAATTGGTGAAATTTTGGCAAACTCGGTTATTACCGACTTGGATTAAAAACAAAACGTCAATGAAACTGGTATAATTCCCTTTATCTCACTAATTGTTTACACTCTTTCGAAGGAGAACTAATCTACTTTACGCAGACCAAGCTTTTTTTAATGAAAAAGCCGTGATTAAAATGAAAATAAATAAGAAAAGATGTGGAAAATATTTTTGCCCGTATGATAAACGTGGAATTTTAGTATTGAAGCTGTTTCTCTGCTTTGTTTTTATTGAAATTCTCGTTTTCTTTTCCATTTTATTTCTAAAATAAAATAGGCAAACTGCTGATGGATGGTTTGCCGATGGACAAGAGATAGTGTTATGCTATTATAATAGATCATTTTTCATAAGCGTTGGGAAAGCCTGAAGTCGCGATGATTTCGGGCTTTCATTTTTTGCATTTCTCAATAATTATATATCTTTGCAGTTGCAATTATAATAACAATAAAAACAATGCCGATTATATCACAAAGAGGAGTGAGCATGCCGGCTTCTCCTATTCGTAAACTTGTTCCCTTGGCCAACCAAGCCAAGGCGAAAGGAATCAAAGTGTATCATCTGAATATCGGGCAACCGGATCTTCGTACACCGGAAGTCGCGATGGAGGCGATGCGCAAGATCGATCGTACGGTATTGGAATATTCACCCAGTGAAGGCATCCGTAGTTTCCGCGAGAAGCTGGTGGGCTATTATGCGAAGTTCAACATCAATGTCGATGTCGATGATATCATCATTACAACCGGCGGATCAGAGGCGGTGTTCTTCTCGTTTATGGCTTGTTTGGATCCGGGCGACGAGATTATTATTCCCGAGCCAGCCTATGCCAACTATATGGCTTTTGCCATTTCATCGGGAGCTGTGATCAAGACAGTCCCTTCTTCCATTGATGAAGGCTTTGCTCTGCCTTCGATGGAGCGTTTCGAAGAATTGATTACTCCGCGCACAAAGGCCATATTGATTTGTAATCCGAATAACCCGACCGGTTATCTTTATACACAGAAGGAGATGAATCAGCTCCGTGATATTGTCAAGAAGTATGATTTGTTCCTCTTTTCAGACGAAGTGTACCGCGAGTTCTGCTATACGGGTGCACCTTATATCTCCGCTTTCCACTTGAAAGGAATTGAAAACAACGTAGTGTTGGTCGATTCTGTATCGAAACGCTACAGTGAATGCGGTATCCGTATCGGTGCTTTGATTTGCAAAAACAAGATGGTTCGCGAGAATGTGATGAAATGGTGCCAGGCTCGTTTGAGTCCTCCTTTGATAGGTCAGATTATTGCCGAGGCTTCTTTGGATACTCCTGCCGACTATATGTTGGAAGTGTACAACGAATATGTCGAACGACGCAAGTTCTTGATCGATGGACTGAACCGTATCCCGGGCTGTTATTCTCCTATTCCGATGGGAGCATTCTATACGGTGGCCAAATTGCCTGTAGATGATGCCGACAAATTCTGTGCATGGTGTTTGAGCGATTTCGAGTATGAAGGACAAACAATCATGATGGCTCCGGCTTCCGGCTTCTATACAACACCGGGACTTGGAAAGAACCAAGTCCGTATGGCTTATGTATTGAAGAAAGAAGACTTGGCAAAAGCGCTGATTGTCTTGCGCAAAGCATTGGAAGCCTACCCGGGCAGAACGCTATGATATGAACCTCGAACTTTTTATTGCTCGCAAGATCCATTTTACTACTGAGGGAGAACGTCAAGCAACTCCGCCGGCTATTCGCATTGCCATGATAGGTATTGCGTTGGGGCTGGCGGTGATGATTCTTTCTGTGGCGATTGTTGTCGGCTTTAAAAAGGAGGTTCGGAATAAAGTCATTGGATTCGGATCGCATATTCAGATCACCAATTTCGACAACAATAGCTCCTATCAGACGGAACCGATTGCGGTTTCCGATTCAATGTTGCAAGCATTGGCTCGTCATGAAGGTATCCGTCATGTGGAAACCTTTGCAACGAAGCCGGGAATCCTCAAGACAGATTCTGATTTTCAAGGGATCGTTTTGAAAGGTGTCGATCGTGACTACGATTGGAGTTTCTTTCAATCCAATTTGAAAGAGGGGGAAATTTTTCAATTGGATTCCGCCAAAAGCTCATCGGATGTATTGATTTCACGCTATCTTTCGGATTTGGTAGGGCTGAAGGTAGGAGATTCTTTCTTGACATACTTCGTGGGTGACGATGTTCGTGCCCGCAAATTTCATATTACCGGCATTTATGAGACGGGTTTTGCCGACTATGACAAACTATTTGTCTTGGGAGACATCCGACAAGTCCGACGGTTGAACGGATGGGCCGCCGATCAAGTAAGCGGAATAGAGTTGTTAGTCGACGATTATGACCGCCTTGATCCGCTTTCCGAAGCACTCTATTTCGAAATGGCCGAGCAACAAGACCGTGAAGGCAACACCTATTATACCCGCTCTATCAAAGAATTAAACCCGATGATCTTCAGTTGGTTGGATATCTTGGACATCAACGTAGTCGTTATTTTGGTGTTGATGTTGGCCGTTGCCGGCTTTACAATGATATCCGGCCTGCTTATTATCATATTGGAGCGCACCAATATGATAGGCATCTTGAAGGCTTTGGGCGAGAATAACCGCAGTATTCGTAAAGTCTTTCTCTATGTCTCTTTCTTTTTGATAGGAAAAGGTATGTTGTGGGGCAATTTTATCGGGTTGCTTCTCTGCGGATTGCAGTCGTATACCCATCTGATAAAATTGGATTCCACCATCTATTACTTGGATGCTGTCCCTATCGATTTGAGCTTTACCTCATGGTTGTTGCTCAATGTCGGGACGTTGGCCATCTCTATGCTGATGATGTTGGGCCCATCCTACTTGATTACACGCATTCATCCTGCCAAGAGCATTCGTTTTGAATGATGATATATAAATTAAAGGGGGTGCATCGATGAGGTGCATCCCCTTATTTTTTATCGAAATGTCCGACAGTTTTCTTATTTTACGAACGAAGCCTCTTGCAAATATTTCGCACTCAGCTCAACACCTTCGAATTGCGTACGTCCTTTCGGGTCGCCTTCCAATTCAACGAAGAACGCCAACAGATTATTCTTGTAGGCCGTTTTGAATATGTTTTCGAAGTTCATCATGCCGGAAGCCCCCAATGCCCAGCGATCTTTGATGTGCAGCAATTTGATACGGTCGGGATATTTCTCCATCCATTCGACAGGATCGTTCTGACCCATGACGGTCCAATATACATCCAATTCGAACATTACCTTGTCAGGGTCGGTGTTCTTGATAAACAACTCTTCGATAGGTGTGCCCTTCACGCGGCGATTGTCCCATGCATTCTTGCCGTATTCGGCCTTTTCGCTACCGGCTGGAACAGGAATGAACTCCATATTGTGATTGTGGTATCCCCACTTGATGCCGGCAGCCTTGGCGATTTCTCCGGCGCGGTTGAACACATCGGCCACACGTTTGGCATCATCTTCGTTTTCGACGGAAGGAAGGCTGGGTTGAACCAAATACTTGACACCCAACTCTGCGTGTACATCCACCGCTTTTTTCCAAAACTCCTCACATTGTGAAGCCGTTTCTGAAGTGTATTCGCGGACGAAAGGGCTACAGTGTGAACTACTGATTGTCAAACCGGCGTCTTCTGCCATTTTTTTATACTCTTTTGCGCCGACGAACAGCTTGTTGGTAGGAGAGTAGTCGCCGAACTTTCCGGTCTTCTCCTGGTATCCGAAGATTTCCAATTCGGTATATCCCATTTTGGCCAAGCG
>CAVJQR010000173.1:4165-6043 GCA_963651605.1 Agathobaculum sp. | reverse complement strand
TATATTTCTTTATCATCAACCATAATGGCGAACAAAAAAACAGCTTATTAATACTTATTAATAAAAATCCTCTTAAAAAATCATGGTTCTCGTATATCGTTGGGATTGGTGGAGTGGCATCGAGAAATAGTGTTGCAGTTTGTAAAACAAACCTCTTGAACTAACCGGAGTTTATACGTATGAAAACTGCAGTTTTCTCCGTATAAAACTACAGTTTACTCCCGAATGAACTGCAGTTTGTTTGGCATAAAACTCGAGTTTTCTCCGTAGAAATTTTTTAAAAACATTCGTCTTCTTCCCGAAATGTTCCCGAACAGGCTTTTTCTGCGTGCCGTATTAATCATAAATAAATGAGAAAAAGATACATAAGAGTGTGAAAAAATTCAGAATGTCGACAATTATGGTTATATTTGCGAGTTATCAACAGTTCGGGTGAGTTATCAACAAAACCAAGAAATGATACAAAACAAACACATTCGGTTCCGCTATAATGTGTAGTTTTGCAACGTGAACTAATGTGATAAAACAGAATTATGGGAAAGATTATTGCTTTGGCTAATCAAAAGGGAGGCGTCGGGAAAACGACGACTACCATCAACTTGGCGGCCTCGTTGGCTACGCTCGAGAAGAAAGTCTTGGTGGTTGATGCAGACCCTCAAGCAAATGCTTCTTCCGGTTTAGGCATAGACATTCGGAGTGTGAATCTGTCCGTTTACGAATGTTTGGTGGATGGAAACGAGGCTGAGGGGGCGATCGTCTCTACTGAAATGGAGGGTTTGGATATTATCCCTTCTCACATTGACTTGGTGGGTGCCGAGATCGAAATGTTGAATATGGAGAACCGTGAGCAGATATTGAAACGGATTTTGGTGCCGTTGAAGCAACGGTATGATTATATCTTGATCGACTGTTCGCCCTCGTTAGGGTTGATTACAGTAAATGCACTGACAGCAGCCGACTCGGTAATGATCCCCGTACAATGCGAATATTTCGCTTTGGAGGGAATCAGTAAATTGTTGAATACGATCAAGATTATCAAGTCGAAACTGAATCCGTCGCTCGAGATAGAAGGCTTCTTGCTGACAATGTACGACTCGCGTCTTCGTCTGGCCAACCAAATCTACGAAGAGGTGAAGCGTCCGTTCCAAGACTTGGTGTTCAAGACGGTGATCCAACGCAATGTGAAGCTGAGCGAAGCATCAAGCTATGGCAAACCGGTGATCTTATACGACGCCGATTCGCGTGGCGCTCTGAACTATATGCAGTTGGCTCAGGAACTGATTGAAAAGAATGTCGCTCAATAATTAATGAAAGGATAAACAGTCATGGTAATGAAGAGACCGGCTTTGGGCCGTGGTTTGGATGCATTGATTACGATGGAGGAGCCGAAGACAAGCGGATCGTCGTCGATTAGTGAGATTGAGTTGGGGAAAATTCAGCCCAACCCCGATCAACCGCGCTCCGTCTTCGAAGCGGAAACCCTCGATGAATTGGCCGCTTCCATTCGGGCATTGGGCGTGATTCAGCCTATTACACTGCGTGAAATCGGTGCGGACAAGTATATGATCATTTCGGGCGAGCGCCGTTATCGTGCTTCGTTGGCCGCAGGATTGACAACCATTCCGGCTTATATACGCACAGCCGAGGACGACAATGTGGTGGAGATGGCCTTGATCGAGAACATCCAACGCGAAGATCTGAATGCCATTGAAATAGCATTGGCTTATCAGAAGCTGATCGACCAGTACGGATTGACGCAAGAACGGCTGAGCGAACGGGTAGGGAAGAAGCGTGCCACGATTGCCAACTACTTGCGATTGCTGAAGTTGCCGGCTGAGATTCAAGTCGGACTGAAAGACAAGCGCATCGATATGGGGC
>CAVJQR010000173.1:0-4155 GCA_963651605.1 Agathobaculum sp. | reverse complement strand
ATATGGGGCATGCCCGGGCATTGATTCCCGTAGAAGACCCCGAAATTCAGCTGGCTCTCTACGAACAGATCGTGCAAGACGGCTTGTCGGTTCGCCAAGTGGAAGAGTATGTTCGTGGATTGGCCGATGGAACAACCAACGTCAAGACTCCGTCGAAAGCCAAAGCGAAAGCTTCTACCTCCGAAGAATTTGATCTGCTGAAAGAGCATCTGTCCAATTTCTTCCAGACAAAAGTACAACTCGTTTGCAACAACAAAGGGAAAGGAAAGATCACGATTCCTTTTGCTTCGGAGGAAGAATTGGAGAAACTGATTAGTCTATTGGATACTATAAAATAATGATATACCGATTACTTCTCATAGGGATATGCATTCTCTGCTTGCCGTTGACGAGCAGGGCACAAGAAGAAAAGGAGATGGCTACGGTGGATTCGTCGCAGATCGTAACAGCGGCCGATTCGACAGTGGCGGCCGTGATGCAAAAAGCAGATTCCCTTCCCTTCCCTGAGAAGGTAAAGCCTCTCTTCAAACCCAATCCGAAGAAGTCGGTATTGATGGCTATCGTGCCGGGTCTTGGGCAGATCTATAACCGGAAGTATTGGAAACTGCCGATTGTGTATGGCGGATTGATGGGCTGCTTCTATGCCGTGACATGGAATAATCGTAACTATAAGGATTATTCTACGGCCTATGTGGATATCATGGAAGATGCCGAAGCTCCCAACCGACCCATTTCGGAGTATCATACAAGCTGGCAGGATTTCATCCCTGCCGGGGCCGATGTTGAAACCTACTTGAAAAATTCAAGCTTTCAGACCGCCTTGAAAAATAGAAAAGATTATTATCGCCGATACCGCGATTTGAGTATAATAATTACAGTGGGCGTGTATGCTCTCTCGATCATTGATGCGTATGTTGATGCGCAATTGTTTGATTTTGATATATCGCCTGATTTGTCCATGCACTGGGAGCCAACTGTAACTCCTGCAACAAGTTACAGCGCACGAACGTATGGGCTGAACTGTAGCTTTAAATTTTGAATGAGATGAAACACATTTTCTTTTTTTGTATCTTACTGACGATCTTTCAGGGGCAATCGCTTTGGGCGCAAGAACCGAATGCCGACGGCCAAACGTTGGCGAATGACTCAATAGACGATGAGCTTGGTGCCATTCCGGAGAGCTTTGATTCCAATGTCGACAGTTTGATGCACACATGGCATGTGCAGTATTTTACGAAGAAAGAAGATTATTGTCATGACGATAGCGAGAATGTTTACTTTCCCGATTCGGTTTATGCCGACCGCTTGGCCCGTTTGCCGAGAGTCATCCCCATGCCATATAATAAGGTAGTACGCGATTGTATTGATCTTTACACCGAGCGCCGGCGGGGATTGGTGCGGTACATGTTAGGTATGGCCGATTTCTATTTTCCTATCATTGAGGAGGTTTTGGATAAATATCAATTGCCTCTCGAATTGAAATACTTGGCGGTGGTGGAGAGTGCGCTGAATCCTGTGGCCATTTCAAGGGTAGGGGCTTGCGGATTGTGGCAGTTCATGCTTCCGACCGGCAAGATGTACAATATGACAATCAATAGTTTGGTGGACGATCGTCTCGACCCTGTCAAAGCAACAGAGGCGGCATGCGCATATTTTATAGATATGTATGCTATTTACAAGGACTGGAATTTGGTCATGGCGGCGTACAATTGTGGGCCGGGCAATGTCAACAAAGCCATTAAACGTGCCGGCGGCAAGACCAATTTTTGGGAGATTTTTCATTATTTGCCGAAGGAAACGCGTTCGTATGTCCCATTGTTTATAGCCGCCAACTACGTGATGAACTATTATTGTGACCATAACCTTTGTCCGTTGCAGACAGATTTGCCGACAAGCGTCGATACGATACATGTGCATAAAGTGCTTCATCTGCAACAGGTCGCCGATGTGATGCATTTGGATATTGCCCAGTTGAGAGCCTTGAACCCTCAATATCGGCGTGATATCATACCGGGCAATAGCAAAGAGGCCTCCATTTTAAAACTACCGGCTGCCAAATCGTATGCTTTTCTTGAAAAAGAGAATGAGATATACTCCTATAAAGAAGACGAACTTTTGCCCGGGTATATGATGACACTGAACGGAGGAATCAAATCAGGCTCAACGAAAACGGAACAGATCACCCATGTGGTTGGTGCCAAAGAGAATATCTATAGCATTGCCAATCGCTATGGGGTCACTCCTCGGGACATCAAGAAATGGAACAAACTCTCCTCCAATCGGTTGCCTAAAGGGAAACGTCTTCGCCTTTACGTGGATAATGGTGGTATCATGATGGCTTCAAAGAAGAAACCTTTGTCGGACGAAACGAAAGGTGCTACGGCATCGGCATCAGAATCTGCATCGAATGGAGGTAAATATATATCCCATAAAGTAAAATCGGGCGAATCGCTTTATTCCATTGCTTCGAAATATCCTGGCATCACAGCTCAGGATCTCAAAAAAGCAAACAATATGTCCAATACGAAAATCATGCCGGGACAAGTCATAAAGATCCCCAATCGGTCATAATCGTTCAAGGCGTTGAAATAATCGCTGAACTAAAAGAAAAAGGTCTTTCTTGAATGGGCGGCACTGCGAAAGAGCCCATGGCAATTATTTAACCTCGATAATGATTATTCAGAGGCCACCAACGTAGCAACTCTGTATCCCGAAAAAGTTGAGGAACTCATAAGTCTTTGAAATAAATGGGCGAGTAGTGTGGGGTTGACAGTTGAAGATGAAAAATCAGATGTTGAGAAATGACTTTTTCGGTAGTTTTACGTTGGGAATGAAGATTCCTGCTGTATAATATGCAAAATATTATGCGAATGTGTATCTATTCGTAAATTTTCCCTATATTTGTGCTAACATAATTAAGCAGGAGATTATGCAATGGAGGACACAAAGGAAAAACAAGAACAGGAATCGAACAACCTATTGACAACAGAAGATTTGTCTGCTTTATCGCCGGATGAACGAATGATTCAGGAAGCATTCAATGATCTACTCAAAGAATACCTGAATTCTAATCACCGTCGCAAGGTCGAGCGTATTACTACCGCATTTAATTTCGCCAAACAAGCCCACAGTGGGGTGAAAAGACGGTCGGGAGAGCCTTATATCATGCACCCGCTTGCCGTAGCTAAGATCGTTTGTAGCGAGATGGGATTGGGATCAACATCCATCTGTTCGGCATTACTTCACGATGTGGTGGAGGATACCGAATATACGGTTGAGGACATTCGAAATATGTTTGGTGACAAGATTGCGCAGATTGTGGATGGTTTGACAAAGATCTCCAGAAATTTCTTTGGCGAACAAGATTCGGCTCAGGCTGAAAACTTCCGTAAGTTGTTGCTTACCATGAGTGACGATATTCGTGTTATCTTGATAAAGATTGCCGACCGATTGCATAATATGCGCACATTGGGCTCCATGCTCCCTGCCAAACAGTTCAAGATTGCCGGCGAAACACTCTATCTTTATGCCCCGTTGGCTCATCGTCTTGGCCTTTTCTCTATCAAGACAGAGCTGGAAGATTTGAGCTTCAAATATGAGCATCCGCAAGAATATCAGATGATTTTGGACAAATTGAAAGCTACGGCTCCAGAGCGTGAACGTTTGTTCCAACATTTTGCAGAACCTGTCGATGCCAAGTTGAAAGCGATGGGGTTGAACTACGAGATGCGAGCCCGCGTGAAGTCCATCTATTCGATATGGAACAAAATGGAATCGAAGAGGGTCCCGTTTGAAGATATATACGATATCTATGCCGTACGAATTATTTTTGATCCACTGCCGGGAGTAGATGAGAAGAACCAGTGTTGGGATATCTACTCAGCTATTACCGATATTTACCGTATTCGCCCTGATCGGATCAGAGATTGGGTGAGCCGTCCGAAAGCCAACGGATACCAAGCCTTGCATCTGACGGTGATGGGGCCGGATGGCCAGTGGGTAGAAATCCAAATCCGCAGTCGTCGTATGGATGACATTGCCGAGAAAGGGTTTGCGGCTCATTGGAAATACAAAGAAAGTCACGTCGAAGAAGATACGGAATTGGATAAATGGCTGCAAACCATTACCGAAATCTTGGAGAATCCTGATCCGAAT
>CAVJQR010000172.1:0-6048 GCA_963651605.1 Agathobaculum sp. | reverse complement strand
AAAAAAAAAAATCACTTTTCTGAACAGTACCAGCAACGCCGGCAACTTGATTACAGACGTTCATGAAGGATTGTATGGAGAAACGACCATGCGTTTCACCGATGAATTGCCATTGGATGAGATCGATTGTCTCTTCTTCTGCACAGCTCATGGCGATACGAAGAAATTCATGGAGTCGCACACGGTGCCCGATACGGTAAAGATCGTTGACCTCTCAATGGATTACCGCATCAAATCGGCGGAGCACGACTTCGTCTACGGCTTGCCCGAATTGAACAGACGGCAGATTTGTTCGGCAAAGCACATTGCCAACCCGGGCTGTTTTGCCACCTGCATTCAGTTGGGTCTGTTGCCGTTGGCCAAACATCTGATGCTGAATTCGGATATCCATGTCAATGCCATCACCGGCTCGACGGGTGCCGGCGTCAAGCCGTCTGCTACTTCTCACTTCAGTTGGCGCAACGACAACATCTCCATTTACAAGCCTTTCACACACCAGCACTTGGCAGAGATCAAACAAAGTTTCAGCCAGTTGCAAAATAGCTTCAACAGCGCTATCCGCTTCATCCCCGTACGTGGCAATTTCTCGAGAGGAATCTTCGCTACCACCTATTTGGATTGCAAGGTGGATATCGACGAAATTCGCAAGATCTACGAAGAATACTACAGTGATCACTCGTTCACATTCGTCGTGGACAAGAATCCGGACTTGAAGCAAGTGGTCAACACCAACAAGTGTCTGATCTATTTGCAGAAATATGAAGACCAACTGTTGATCGTCTCCGTGATCGACAACCTTTTGAAAGGAGCCAGCGGACAGGCTGTCCACAATATGAATCTGCTGTTTGGTTTGGAAGAAACCATCGGGTTACACCTCAAACCAAGCGCATTCTAACAAAAAACATTATATACAATGAAATTATTTGATGTATTTCCACTATTCGATATAGAGGTCGTAAAAGGAAAAGGATGCCACGTTTGGGACAAAGAAGGAAACGAGTATCTCGACCTTTACGGCGGTCATGCTGTCATCTCCGTAGGCCATTGCCATCCGGCTTACGTCAAAGCAGTAACCGACCAGGTAAACAAATTGGGATTCTATTCGAATTCCGTCATCAACAGCTTGCAGCAAACATTGGCCAATAAGCTGGGCGCCGCTTGCGGTTACGATGAATATCAGCTGTTCTTGATCAACTCAGGAGCAGAAGCCAATGAAAATGCCTTGAAACTGGCTTCATTCCACAACGGAAAACGCCGCGTGATTGCTTTCAAACATTCATTCCATGGCCGTACTTCTGCCGCTGTTCGCGTAACGGATAACCCCAAATATGTAGCTCCGATCAACGAAGGATTGGACGTTACCTACATCCCGTTGAATGATGCCGCAGCGGTCGAGGCTGAATTGAAGAAGGGCGATGTCTCATCGGTCATCATCGAGGGTATCCAAGGTGTAGGGGGTATTCAGGTACCAACCGACGAGTTCATGCAGTCATTGCGCACACTCTGTACAAAATACCAAACCGTGTTGATTGTCGACGAGATCCAGTCCGGCTATGGTCGCAGCGGAAAGTTCTTTGCTCACCAATATGCCGGCATTCGTCCTGACATCATCACCGTGGCAAAGGGAATTGCCAACGGCTTCCCGATGGGTGCTGTCTTGATCAGTCCGATCTTCAAGCCTGTTTATGGAATGTTGGGAACCACCTTCGGCGGTAATCACCTGGCATGTGCCGCAGCTATATCCGTGTTGGACATCATGAAAGAGGAGAACTTGGTGGAAAATGCGAAGAACGTAGGCGACTATCTGATGGAAGAGCTCCGCAAGATCCCCGGAATCAAGGAACTTCGTGGACGTGGACTCATGATCGGCCTCGAATTTGAGGAGCCTATCAAAGAGATCCGTCGGAAATTGTTGTTCGAAGAAAAAGTATTTACGGGTGTGGCCGGTACCAATACCATCCGTTTGTTACCGCCGCTTTGCTTGACGAAAGAAGAAGCAGCAGCGTTCATCACCCGTTTCCGCCGTGTGTTAGGTATCCAAGCATAATAAACCAAGCCGCTTTAGCGGTTGAAACAATAAAAAGAGCAATAAGATGAACCTATTGCTCTTTTTTATGCCCCTTGCTTTTCAAAAAAAAGGGGGTGATGGGGAATGAGAAAAAGGTCCCGAGCTTTTTCTAAAAAATACCCCATGATTTTTCAAAAGCCCGGCATGATTTTTTGACCTTCCGCATGCCTCGAAAAAGAGAATGCCGATCCATCTGTGGCTTCTTCGAAATCAGCCAGCCATAGACAGATCGGCTTTGTTTATTTATTCGCTCTTGAAAAGGTAGCTTCCGGAGCCGATCTCCATAATAAGATCAGACCGGTCACGCTCTACTTTGCGCACCCCTGCTTGCGAGCCTGCCGACAGGTTGAACCGGTTCGGCACACGAACAACAGCCGAGGTGTTGCCAGGGATGACAATCCGCCATGTCAGCCGATCGCCTTCGCGCGTCCATTCGCTTTCGATCTTACCATAAACAGACTTATAGGCCGCATCGACATGGTTCAACCCGTCAGGGAAGATCGGTGCCATCTCGATCTTTTTGAAGCCCGTATAGCCATCGGCACACTTGATGCCGGCCAAGTCTTCGTAATACCATATCAGCAAATCGCCCAGCAACATCACATGATTGGCCGAATTCATGGCAGGATCGGCCGTATCGCCATTCCATAATTCCCAAATTGTTGTGGCTCCTTTGTTGATCATATAGCCCCAACTTGGATAATCTTCGTTCGTCACGATCTTATAGGCCAGGTCTTTTCGTCCATGTTCCGTCAAGCCTCTCATCAAATGTTGGATACCCAACACGCCGGTGCTGACGTGCCCACCAAAGTCGACTTCCGTTTTCCGTACGATATTGTCGAACACTTTTTGCTCGTAGCCTTCGGGAACAAGTCCCAACTGCAAAGAAAGCATGTTGGCTGTCACCGTATTGTTGCCATATTGAGCCGTTTCTGTGTTGAAGAACTGCTCATTGTAAGCCCTTTTCATCCGGTCGGCCAACTGCTGATAGCCGGCAATATCCTCCTTCTTTCCGCATATTTCCGCAAATTTCATCATCTTGTGCAACAAATCATAGTAGACCGTGGTGCTTAAGATGCGGCCGTCTGTCTTACGGGCCGGGTCTTGCGAATGAATCAAATGCTGTTCCTCCGGCGGCATACACCAGTCGCCATAGGTATCCTTCACGATGATATCGTCCTGCAGTGCCACACGCTCCATATGATTCATCCAACGTTTCATGGCCGGATAGTGGAGACGGATAGCAGAATCATCCCCATAATGCCGATAAAGCATATCTGCTACATAGAAGAAAGCGGAAGGCCAAGTGACATTGTCGGAATGAAGCGTCCAATAACGAGGTGACACATCTGAGATACTCCCTTCGGGAGATTGCGAATCTTCGATGTCCTGCATCCATTTGTTGTAAAGCAAAGCATTGTCGAGCAAGTAGGCTTCGCCACCGGCACCGGTAGCACGGTCGCCCAACCAGCCGAGCCGTTCGTCTCGCTGCGGGCAGTCGGTCGGCATGCCTCGGTAATTTCCGCGGATACCCCAAAAGGCATTCTTATGTATCTGATCGACCAAGGCATTCGAACTGGTAAAGCTTCCCGTCGTTTCCATCCGATCGTAGATCACATATCCGGCAAAGTCTTTCACATCGGGCTGATAGTCTATACCGGAGACCTCCACGTATCGGAATCCATGATAGACGAACGAAGGCTGCCAACTAAACGAGCCATCGGCCGAAGGGGTATAGATATCGGTTGCTTTTGCCGTACGGAGATTGGCAACATATAAGGTGGTGTCAGGATTCAGTATCTCGGCAAATTTTAGGGTAACGGGCCGCTCTTTCTTTCCATTCAGCTTCATACCTAACCAACCCACCATGTTTTGGCCCATATCAATGATATATTTGCCATCGGAGCGGGCGATGATCTGTTGGGGAACGACCGTATCTTGTACCGTAATGTTCGGGTTCTGTTGTGCAACCATCTCACCTTCGGGGGCCTTCATCAAGTCGGCATTCTTCCACGACGAGTCGTCATACGAGGTTGTATTCCACCCTTTCAACTCTTTGCGGGCATCATATTCCTCGCCGTCAAATTCATTGTTCGCAACGATCGGACCTTTCGATGTTACGCGCCACGTCTCGTCACTTACAACGCGGTCGGTCGTGCCGTCTTCATACTCCAACTCCAACTGGACCAGCAGACTGGGCAATCCAAAAGTCATCATACCGGGCACACGCATGGCCAAATAACGGCCATTTCCTACGATCACTCCCAAAGCATTGTCGCCTTTTTGAACCTGCGAAGTGACATCATATACATTATAATATACCCGCGTTGAATATAAAGAGGGCATTGGAGCAAAAACATCGGCCGAAACACGTTGCCCATTCAGATACGGCTCCGACGATCCGAGCCCCGATATATATAACGTGGCGTGCTTCACCTCCTTCTCGATAGAGAAAGGCTTACGAAGGTAGCGTGCCGCCAGTCGTGTGTCGCCTTGGTCCGTTTCCCCCTCGTTCGACAAAGCATTTTCGCCAATCCATTTCGCTTTCCATGCCTCGTTTTGCAAAGCCATCGACCACATCTGGATGTCGCTCCATTGGCCGGCCGACTGGTTCGTAGTAACCTTCACGCGCCAAAAGTAACGTGTATTCGGTTGAAGAGCGGGACCGGTATAGGGAACCAAAACAGACTGATCGGAATCGATCTCATTGGAATCCCACACCAAGTTGGTTTCCGACTTCAGATCTTCTGCTGAAGTAGCCACCTGAATCCGATAAGCGGTCTGCTGCAGATCGGCTTTGCTGGAAGCGATCTGCCAAGAGAAGCGAGGATGTTCCACATTGATGCCCAACGGATTGGATTTCATTTCGGTTTGCATCTCCGACACCTCGACAGACGAGGATGGCAAACATCCGCACAATCCCATTAATCCGCAGCATAATCCATAAAGAATGAATTGTCTTTTCATGGTTTGTTTGATTTAAAGATTTCTATTGTACAAAAATAAGTTCCACACCACAAAAGAGTAGTTATATTTTTGATCTATAATCTTTTCTTTCTGACAAATATCCATTGTCGGAGAATCAGCCTTTTTCAGAAGGATAAGAGCAATATCTTCCTGTTTTTTCCATATTGGTCATCAAACAAAAAACCTCCTTGACTACCGAATAATCAAGGAGGTTTACTGCTCATCTACTTAATAAAAAGAGGGGGTGAAAGATGGGGCTCGAACCCACGACCCTTGGAACCACAATCCAATGCTCTAACCAACTGAGCTACATTCACCATATGTTTGTCTAAAAACCCCTTAACCATTGTAAGGGTGAAAGATGGGGCTCGAACCCACGACCCTTGGAACCACAATCCAATGCTCTAACCAACTGAGCTACATTCACCATGTACGTGTCAAGGATATTTCCTAAGACGGTGCAAAGGTAAGTATTATTTTGAAATCTGCAAATAAATCCGAATCAAATATTACTTATAGATCTCTTTTTTTCCTGCCAAGAGCGTGTTGCGCATCAAGGAAATGATAGTCATCGGCCCTACACCGCCCGGTACAGGACTGATATAGGAACACTTAGGAGCTACCTCGTCGAATTTCACATCTCCTGAAAGGCGAAATCCACTTTTGCGGGTTGCGTCAGGTACCCTTGTCGTACCAACATCCACAATGACGGCTCCTTCTTTCACCATATCTGCCTTTAAAAACTCGGGGACTCCCAACGCTACTATAATAATATCTGCCTGCAAACACATCTCCTTCAAATTCTTTGAATGACTATGGCAAACCGTCACCGTACAATCGCCCGGATAAGATTTCTGCATCATCAATGAAGCCATCGGTTTGCCGACGATATTACTGCGTCCCAATACGACACAATGCTTTCCTTGGGTTTCAATATGGTTGCGTTTCAACAGCTCAAGTTTACTGCTCATCTACTTAATAAAAAGAGGGGGTGAAAGATGGGGCTCGAACCC
>CAVJQR010000171.1:2883-6151 GCA_963651605.1 Agathobaculum sp. | reverse complement strand
CTCTTCGGCTGTTTACCTTAGCGGCGTAATCAAAAAAAGTAGTAGTAACAAATTAAATTGTAGAGATTATGGAAGCAATTATCAATTCACAAGTACCCGAGTTCAAAGTGCAGGCGTTTCAGAATGGCAAGTTTATGACAGTAAGCCATGAAGACATCAAGGGCAAATGGGCCGTCTTTTTCTTCTATCCTGCCGACTTTACCTTCGTATGCCCGACAGAGTTGGTCGATATGGCCGACAATTACGACAAATTCCAGGAGATGGGAGTCGAGGTCTATTCTGTAAGTACCGACTCGCACTTCGTACACAAGGCATGGCATGATGTTTCCGAAACAATCCGCAAGATCCGGTATCCGATGCTGGCAGACCCGACAGGGGTTTTAAGCCGTGCGTTCGGTGTGATGATTGAAGAGGCAGGTATGGCCTATCGCGGCACATTCTTGGTCGATCCGGAGGGAAAGATCAAGATTGCAGAGATCCACGACAACGGCATTGGCCGCAATGCCGACGAACTACTTCGCAAAGTGGAAGCGGCTCAGTTCGTCGCTTCTCACCCGAATGAAGTCTGCCCTGCAAAATGGAAAAAAGGAGAAACGACCCTGAAGCCGAGCATCGATTTGGTGGGTAAAATCTAAGGCTTATGTTGGATTCGGCAATGAAAGACCAGCTCGCGGGGATCTTCTCCGGGCTGGTGTCCCATTATGTGTTTGATATACATGTGGCTCCTGATCACGAAAGTCGGCAGGAGCTGATAGAATTGCTTGGCGATGTGGCTTCTTGTTCGGATCGTCTGTCGTGCCATATTTCCGATGGCGAGGGGTTACGGTTCACCCTTGAAAAAGATGGTGTGCCTACCGGAATCCGTTTCCGGGCAGTGCCCAACGGACATGAGTTCACCTCTTTGTTGTTGGCTATTCTGAACAGCGACGGAAAAGGGAGAAATATACCGGACGAGGGTGTCTGCGATCGTGTCAGAGCCTTGAACGGTCCGATCAGGTTGACGACCTATGTCTCCCTGACGTGCACCAATTGTCCGGATGTGGTGCAGGCACTCAATGTCATGACTACGCTCAACCCTCAGATTGTTCACGAGACGGTGGACGGAGCCATTCATCAAAAAGAGGTGGAAGCATTGAAAGTACAAGGCGTACCTTCGGTTTTTGCCGATGGAAAACTGCTCAGTGTGGGGCGCAGTGATTTCGGAGAGTTACTTTCCAAACTCGAGGCTCAGTACGGAATGAAAGAAGAGACGGAGGATTCCCTTCTTGAAAAACCGGTGAAGAGTTATGACGTGATCGTCGTAGGAGGCGGACCGGCCGGCGCTGCCTCGGCTATTTATTTGGCACGCAAAGGCTTGAAGGTGGCCGTGATAGCCGAACGGATCGGCGGAAAGGTGAGGGAAACGGTTGGCATTGAGAACCTGATCTCTGTCCCGCAGACCACCGGCCCGCAATTGGCGAGCGACCTTCTGACGCATATCCGCGAGTATCCGGTTGATATATGGGAGCACCGCCATCTGAACAAGGTGGAGTCGGACGGATCGATGAAACTCCTGACCGCCTCTTCCGGCGAACGGTTTTCTGCTCCTGCCGTTATTGTGGCAACAGGTGCGAGTTGGCGCAAGTTGAATGTGCCGGGCGAAGCGGAACATATTGGGCGAGGCGTTGCCTTTTGTCCCCACTGCGACGGTCCGTTCTATAAAGGAAAGCACGTGGCGGTTGTCGGCGGAGGAAACTCGGGCATCGAAGCGGCTATAGATCTGGCCGGTATTTGTTCGAAAGTGACGGTGCTGGAATTTATGGACGAGCTGAAAGCGGATCAGATATTGCAGGAAAAAATGAAGAGCTTGCCGAATGTGGAACTCTTCTTGCACTCGCAATCGTTGGAGGTGATCGGCAACGGCAATGAAGTGACAGGGCTCCGTGTAAAAGACCGTAAGACGGAAGAGGAACGGGTGATCGGGTTGGATGGTATCTTTGTTCAAATCGGATTGGCGGCCAACAGTGGCGTTTTCCGTGATATTGTCGAGACGAACAGATTGGGAGAAATCGTGATCGATGCGCATTGCCGGACGAATGTTCCCGGAATCTATGCCGCGGGAGACGTTTCGACTGTACCCTATAAGCAGATTATCATCGCCATGGGAGAAGGGGCGAAGGCGGCTCTCTCTGCCTTTGATGACCATATGCGGGGATTGGCCTAAGCGGAACATCGGGGTAATCACAGCGAGATCCGCATGGAGGATGATCCACTTTTTTAGAAGCAGTCTTGAATTTTCGAAAAATTCAAGACTGCTTCTTGCTGTAGGAAGGGGGGCTTTCTGGCTGATCTGACAGAAGAAAAGCCGTCCCGGGTGGATGGGTTGTATCCATTCCGGACGGCTCTTCATAGATATATCAACGTATTATGGCAGAAAGTACGCTCGCTATTTTGTGCAAGTCTTGGTGCTGAAGGCTACGAGCATCCACACCATCTTCGACTGTTCCTTCAGGTAACCGGTGAGCAGGTCGGCAGTCACCACGTCGCCCGCCTCGTTGGCCAGTTCGATGAGTGGGCGCTCTTCAGCCATGAACAGCTTGTAGGTCTCGAGGATATGGTCGATGGCTTCGCTGCCGCATGTCACGTCCGACACCTCTTTCACTTGGGCAATCTTGAGGTATTCGCTGAAGTTGTTGGCCGGCACACCGCCCAATGTCAGGATACGCTCAGCGATTTCGTCTATCTTGGCAGCAGCATCATCGTACATGCTCTCGAACTTCTCGTGCAACACAAAGAATCCATGCCCCTTGATGTTCCAGTGGAACCCGCGGAGGTTGGTATAATGTACTTGGAAATCGGCCAACAGTTGCCCCAATGCGGTTACTACACTTGCCACTTTGCTCTCGTTCAAATTCAGATAATCTAACGTCTTCATAGTTCAATTGTTTTAAAAGGTTTATAAAATGTATTTCTTTTTTCTGTTACAAATATAAGAAGAAAAGTGTTGTGTGTCAAATAGATAATCTTTATCCTTATATAGATGATTTTTATTTGTTCTCTTCAAATGGTGGGAATAGCAAGGTTTTGTAATGAAATAATGCCGAAGGGGCTGCCCGGCAAAGACAAGCCCTTCGGCAAAGGATAAGGGGGATATCAGTTATTGCGCGGCGCTTTGGAGGAAGTGCCTCGTTTGCTCGATCTCGGTCGGCCTGACGATTTTCCTTTGCTGCTCGACTTTCCACCACGTTTTTTCGAGTTGGTTTCGGGTGCATATTCAGGAACAGTGCCG
>CAVJQR010000171.1:0-2873 GCA_963651605.1 Agathobaculum sp. | reverse complement strand
ATTTGGGATCGATAGGTATCTTGTAAACATCCTTCTTCAGGAATTTCTCGATGCGCTTGAAAGCGGCTTGCTCTTCAGGATCGACGAAGGTGATGGCCAATCCTTCGCCATTCGTTCCGCGGGCCGTACGCCCGATGCGGTGAACATAATCTTCCGGGTCGTGAGGGATATCGAAATTGATCACGAGACGGATGTCGTTGATATCGATACCGCGTGCCACGACATCGGTAGCGACCAGAATATCGGTCTTGCCATTCTTGAAATCCCGCATCACCTCTTCACGCTGGGCCTGCTCAAGGTCGGAGTGCATCTCCGCCACGTTGAACTTCAACCGTTTCAATGTCTTGGCCAACTCCTTTACTTTTACCTTGGCTGAAGAGAAGATGATGACGCGCTGCGGACGCGTCGAGGTGAACAAATCTTCCAGAATTTTTATCTTTTGTGTGTTGTAGCAGATGTAGGCCGTCTGCATGATGCTCTCGGGCGGACGGGAGATGGCGATCTCGATCTCGGCAGGGTCCTTCAGAATATTGCCGGCCAATGTCTTGATCTTCGGGGGCATGGTGGCCGAAAACATCACCGTTTGGCACGTAGGTGGCAACTGTTTGTATACTTGCATGATATCATCGTAGAAACCCATGTCGAGCATCCGGTCGGCTTCATCCAACACAAAGAAAGAAACCTGCGAGAGGTCTACCGCATCCAGTTTGATGTACGACAAAAGGCGTCCCGGTGTTGCAATGACAATGTCGGCACCCATCTCCAGACCGCGGCGTTGTTGTTCCCAGGCAATGCCGTCCGTACCGCCATAAATGGAGACGGCCGAGATGGGAACGAAGTAAGAAAATCCTTCAATCTGTTGGTCTATTTGCTGGGCCAGTTCGCGGGTAGGGGCCATAATTACCGCATTGACCGCATTTTCGGGGAAGTCCCATTTGTATAATTCATTGATAATAGGAAGGACGTAGGCGGCAGTTTTGCCGGTACCGGTCTGCGCACAGGCTATCAGGTCTCGGCCTTCAAGGATCAGAGGGATGGTTTGTTCCTGAATAGGAGTCGCCTCCTGGAAATTCATTGCATCCAAGCCGTCCAATACAGCGTCTTCCAAATTTAATTCGTCAAATCTCATAAATCGCTTAAAAAATTGCTATAAAGGTACGCAATTTATTTCTTATTTATAATATCGATGGTAAATTTTATGGTAGATTTCGCTTTCTTTTAGGGTTTTGATCCACGAATTGAGGCTGTCAAGCAGGAGTTTTGATTCTTTACGTACGGCCCATGATTGCAATTGGGTGAAGCTGATGTCGGTCGTGATGTCGATCTCCGGGTAATGTTGTTGCATCTGTTGCGCATTCTTCAGGTCACAAACGGCAAAGTCGATGTCGCCTTTAGCCACCATGATGATGAGCTGTTCGTCAGAATAGTGCTCCTCCTCCTGCACTTCTATCGTATCGCCGATCTCATGTGCAAGGTTTCTGATACGCAGTCGGGCAGGCGATCCTTTGGGCACGAAGAGCTTTTTGCCACCGAGCCGGAGCTGGTCGTGGATAGGCTTCACACCTCCGTTGGCCTCTTCGGTACGTTGTACCAACACCTGGCGGTTCAACAGGATGGGTTCTGTAAAGAGGTAGCGCTCTTTGTTCTCGGTCGTGATGGGAATGTTGCGGGCAATCACATCGGTGGTCCGGTCGTCGAGCTGCCGGAAAGCGGTCGGCAGACTCATTTCAAGGGAGAGTTGTACCTCAAGCCCTGACAGTTTGGCGATCTCTTGGCATAGTTCATACTGAAACCCAAGGGTCGTATCACCCTCTACATAGTAGCCGACGGGACTGTATTCGGTGGTCATCCGCAAAATGCCTTCCTTCTTTATCTCCGGCAGATCACGGCTTGTTGCCGGACGGCCGAACGATTGCCAAAGCGAATACATCGTGACCAGTGCCATAGCCAGAAGGACGATGTAGACAATCAGCAGTTTGTTCCACTTTTTCATGAGCAGGGTAAGGATTAATTGTTGAAACGGACGGCAACACCCATCTTCAGCATCATCGGGTTCAATGGGTAATGGGCCAAGGAGAAGTAGTTGGGTTTGATGAACTTACTGCCCAGGTTATAGGCCATTACAAAGAAGCGCGCTTGCTTCAGATGGAAATTAAGATAGCCGTTGATCAGCGGAGAATTGCCCACTTTCGCCTCGTCTTGCAGTTGAAATTGCTGAGTGGCAGGCTGATAGTAGGGGGCATAATAGGCCGTATGATAGTGAACGTCGGCCCCCAACTGCACACTCAGTACCTTCGCAATCTTGAACTTCAGGTAGAGATTGGAGCAGAGGCTCAGATCGGGGAGGGGAAGCACGCTCTGCTGACTGCTGATCTGGTAGGCAACTTCGTTCTCCCATCCCAGTGCCCGGTAGGAGAAATCTTGCTTCAGGCGAGCCGTTACGACTTGGATATTGCCGTCATATTGTTCTACTTCACCCGATTTTCCGTAATAGACATAGTTTTGTATGCTCTCGACACCGGCCGAGATTTTCGTTCCTGTCGAGGCAATGTTCACTTCGCCCCCGGCATAAAACTGCTGGATATTGCTCAGGCTTTTGTCCCACCAATAGTAGCGCGAATGGAAATGGCGCTGAAAGAAAGCGGGCGTCATGTTCTTGATATAACCGTGAGCTCGGATATATGCCTCTTTTTTGAAGAGGTTGAATGTTGTGCGCAACTCGCCCGTTGCCCGGAATTCTCCCACATCTTCGCCTACGATACATAGTTCTCCCATTGCATTGTAAGTGAGTAGTTTCCCTTGTCGCTTGGAGAGTTCGGCTCCGATATAGGTAGAGAACTCGTCATAGGTGGCGATGCTCTCCCCGCCGATGG
>CAVJQR010000170.1:0-6179 GCA_963651605.1 Agathobaculum sp. | reverse complement strand
GTTACAGAACCCATAGCGATGATGACGCGGTCGGCATCTTCAGCACCATAATAATCGAACAAGCCGTGCTTGCGACCGGTGATCTTGCTGATTTCGTTCATGTATTCTTCTACGATGGCAGGAACAGCGTTGTAGAAAGAGTTGCTGGATTCTCTATGTTGGAAGAAGTGGTCCGGGTTTTCTGCCATACCACGGGCAACCGGCTTGCTGGGGTTCAATGCACGAGCACGGAACTCGGCCAATGCTTGTTGGTCGATCAGCGGAGCCAGATCTTCTTGTTCCATCTTTTCGATCTTCTGAATTTCGTGAGAAGTACGGAATCCGTCGAAGAAATTGATGAACGGAACGCGAGATTTCAACGTAGCCAAGTGGGCTACACCAGCCAAGTCCATAACCTCCTGAACAGAACCTTCGCACAACATGGCGAAACCTGTCTGGCGGCAAGACATCACATCCTGGTGGTCACCAAAGATACACAATGCGTGTGATGCCAATGTTCGAGCAGATACATGGAATACGCAAGGCAACAATTCGCCGGCAATTTTGTACATGTTCGGGATCATCAGCAACAAACCTTGAGAGGCAGTGTAAGTAGTGGTCAATGCACCGGCCTGCAATGAACCGTGAACAGCACCAGCAGCACCGCCTTCTGATTGCATCTCTTGAACCATTACAGTCTCGCCGAAGATGTTCTTGCGACCTGCAGCGGCCCATTCATCTACGTGTTCAGCCATGGTAGATGAAGGTGTGATAGGGTAGATTGCAGCTACTTCGCTGAACATATAAGAAATATGAGCAGCAGCTTCATTACCATCACATGTGATAAATTTCTTTTCTTTTGTCATAGATCTATAAACTATTAGTATTTAGATAATTCTATTCTCAATATAAAAAACCAAAGAGCCAAAGCGGGATTATATTCCCTTTGCCTTCTTGGATATTGTCGACCGCATAGTAGATGCTTTGATTGGCTTTTACTTTTGCGGAACCTCCTATACGGAAGTTGTAAGTATCGTTCACCAAAAACTGGGCACTCTTCGTACCTGCATTCACCTGATTGTCTTTTTGCAGTTGATTGAAGAAAAACGTTTCGCGGGCTACGTCCATATTTACCTCTTCTACGGGGCAAATGGGAAACATTAAGTTCGAATTGTACAAATATATCTTGCTGGGCTTTTTGGGAAACATCTCATTTTGTGGATAAACGAGGTTCACCAAACGGGCGTCTTTCAGATATTTGATATAATTCATCACCGTTGCACGCGATGTTTCGATTGCTTTGCTCAATTGACTGACATTGGGCGATGCGGGTGCGTTAACTGCCAACAAATATAGCAATTTACGCAGTTTTGGCAAATAGCTTTGTTCAATTTGTTTGATATAAAGTACATCTACTTCCAACGTCATATTCATTGTCTTCAAAAGGTTCTCGGAAAAGTTGCGTTTTTCCAAGAAAAAAGGATAAAATCCGTGGTGAAGATAGTGGTGGAAATGGTCCAATGGCTGCACAATGGCGTTCACCTCTTGGACAATTTCCCGGTGATGGAGCAGAATGTCCTCAAATGAATAGGCAGACAACGTACTTTCTGTCATCAGATTCAAGTACTCTCTGAAAGAAAAACCGCGTAAATTGTAGGAAGATACCTTCCCCGACAAGTCCGGATTCTCTTCTTTGAGTCGCATGACCGATGATCCGGAAAATACGATCCGCAGATTGGGTAAATGATCGTAGCAATAGCGGAGCTCTTTCGACCAGTCCGGATATTTGAACACTTGGTCAATCAGAAGTACCTTGCCGCCTTGCTTGTGAAATTCGGTGGCAAAGTCAACAAGTGTCTGCTCCGTAAAATAGAAATGGTTGAGGTTCACGTACAAACATGCCCGATTGTCTGCGCCGTAGAACTCGCGAGCGTAATCAAGCAGGAAGGTTGTTTTTCCTACTCCTCGTGAACCTTTTATCCCTATCAAACGGTTGTTCCAGTCGATTTCGTCCATTAAATTTCGACGTACTGACGGCTGTAAATGCTCGATCAAATACTTGTGTGTCCGAAAAAATGATTCCACCTATTACCGATACTTTTATTGACAGGGCAAAGATAGGTATTATTCTCAAGAATTGCAAAGCCGAGTTTGCAATTTAACGTCTTTTCTAATGCTTTTAGAGCCTATTTTAACAAATCGGGACGGAGACGAGCTGTGCGTTCTTGGGCTTGTTGCAAGCGCCACTCTTCGATTTTGCGTTGGTGGCCTGATAGCAAAACATCGGGTACTTTCCATCCTTTGTAGTCGGCTGGGCGTGTATAGACGGGAGGAGCTAAAAGATCGTCTTGGAAGGAGTCGGAGAGAGCGCTTTGTTCATCGCCGATGGCCCCGGGGATAAGACGGACGACGGCATCTGTAATGATGGCAGCAGCCAACTCGCCTCCGGTCAGAACATAGTCGCCGACAGATATCTCTTTGGTAATCAGATGCTCGCGAATGCGGTAATCGATGCCTTTGTAATGCCCGCAGAGAATGATCAGATTGTTGAGCATCGACATACTGTTGGCCATTGATTGATTGAAGGTTTCGCCATCGGGCGAGGTGTAGATGACCTCGTCGTATTCGCGTTCTTCTTTTAGGGCTGTGATTGCTCGGTCGATAGGCTCTATCTGCATGACCATACCCGCTTCGCCACCGAAAGGATAGTCGTCCACCCGTCTCCATTTATTGGTGGTATAGTCGCGCAGATTGTGGAGATGGATTTCTGCCAACCCCTTCTCTTGTGCCCGTTTTACGATCGAGCAATTTACCATGCCGTCGATCATTTCCGGCAATACGGTTAATATATCAATTCGCATAGATCTGATTTCTTTACATTATATAATAGGTATACAAGCGTAGGCTTTTCATGCGGCACTACTCTTTTGGGGGTTGGAGCGGATGCCGCATGAAAAGTTTGTATTATTTCTTAAGCCATTTGTCTAACCATTCGAAGAAGGTGCGTTGCCACAATACTCCGTTCTGAGGTTGAAGAACCCAATGGTTTTCATCAGGATAGATCAACAACTCGGCAGGAATACCTCGCAAAACGGCAGCGTTGAAAGCAGCCATTCCTTGATTGGCCAGGATACGATAGTCTTTTTCGCCATGAATGCAGAGGATAGGCGTATCCCATTTGTCGACAAACTTATGAGGTGAGTTGGCAAATGTGCCTTGAGCCGTTGCGTTTTGCTTGTCCCAATAAGCGCCGCCCATATCCCAATTGGCGAACCACATCTCCTCGGTTTCCAAATATTGCATTTCCATATTGAAGATACCATCGTGAGCAATGAACGCTTTGAATCGTTTGTCGTGGTGGCCGGCCAGCCAATAGACAGAGAAACCTCCGAAGCTGGCACCGACACAACCCAGGTGATCTTTGTCAACAAACGGCTCTTTCGAAAATTCGTCGATAGCCGTGAAGTAGTCTTTCATGCACTGTCCGCCATAATCGCCGCTGATCTCTTCGTTCCATTCCTTACCGAAGCCCGGCAAGCCGCGGCGGTTTGGTGCTACGATGATGTAGTCGTGAGCCGCCATGATTTGGAAGTTCCAGCGATAAGACCAGAACTGGCTGACAGGGCTCTGTGGACCACCTTCGCAGTAGAGGAGGGTCGGATATTTCTTGTTCGGATCGAATTTCGGCGGATAGATGACCCATGTCAACATGTCTTTGCCATCGGTTGTTTTCATCCAACGTTCTTCCACCTTACCCATCTCCATCTGATCGTAAAGATGTTTGTTTTCGAAAGACAATTGGGTAGCTTCGCCCGTCTCAGGTGAGACAGTGAAAATCTCGTCGGCTGCACTCATCGAATGGCGCATGGCCAGTAGTTTGTCTCCCAGCAACGATACGCTTGAATAGTCGTTTACGCCCGATGTGATCTGACGAATCGTACAAGCTTCGGCATCTGCCGCATAGATTTGGATCTCTCCATGCCATACGCCGGTGAAGTAGAGCCCTTTCGAGTCGGCTTTCCAGCAGAAATCACTCACACTCGAGTCGAAATCTTTGCTGACGAAGCGCTTCTCGCCGGATGCCAAATCCATAACCATCAATCGGTTTTGATCTGATTCATAGCCGTCACGTTCCATGCTCAACCAGGCGATCGACTTGCCGTCGGGCGAATATTGCGGATTGATATCGTAACCCATCATCCCCTCGGTGATATTGGTTGTCTCCTTGCTGTTCAAATCGTAAACATAGATATCGGAGTTGGTGGACAAAGCATACTCTTTTCCTACCTTTTTGCGGCTGGTGTAAGCCACCTTGTCGGAAGTCGGGTTCCAAGCCATCTGCTCGATACCGCCGAAAGGTTTCATCGGGGCTTCGTATGGTTCGCCTTCCATGATGTCGGTCGGATTGGCCACCTTGCTGCCATCGAAGTCTGCGATAAACGGATGCGGGGCAGTGGTAACCCATTCGTCCCAATGCTTATACATCAGGTCTGTCACGATGACTCCCGTCGTTTTGTCCAAGTCCGGATATTTGTCTTGCGTACTGGGCACAGTCTTTACCTGAGCAATGAAGAGCACATGCTTCTCGTCGGGCGAGAAAGCGAACCCTTCGATGTTGCCGTCATAGTCGGAGATCTGCTTTCTTCCTGTGCCGTCCGGATTCATCTCCCACAACTGGCTCGAACCGCTTTCGGAAGAGAGGAAAGCAATCTTGCTGCCACCCTTGATCCAACGAGCTTCATTTTCAGAAAAAGCAGTTTTTGTGATTTGTGTATTTGCTGATCCGTCAGCGTTCATGACAAACAGCTCACGGTTGCTTTTGTTTTGGGGCACGCTGTAATATCCCACCGAGTAGAGAATCTTCTGTCCGTCGGGCGAGACATTGGCACCGGCAATACGCCCCATGGCCCAAAGTGCTTCGGGTGTCATCCGGCCGTTTTCAATCTTCATTTCCGAACGGCCGATCAAATCGCCTGCGTTTTGAGTCGAATCGCCATTTTGTACATCTTTGCTATTACAACCTCCTAATACAACGGATGTTATCATAACCATTGTGCATAATGTTTTATTCATGATTGTTGGATTATATTTATTTTGAATGCGAAAGTACTAAAAAATTTATATCTTTGCGCTATCGGAGAGATAATAGAGTATTTTAATTAAAGTAAAAAAGATATGAACAAGATTTGGTTAATGGCAGCAACCGTTTGCTTTGTGTTGGCTTTCGGTTCATGTAAGCCCAAACAGAGTGCTTACAAGGCAGCTTACGAACAAGCTAAAGAAAAAGAGACAACAGCTCCTGTGAGAGAAGATGACTCATATGCAGCAGACGATGTTGCTCCGGTTTCAAAACCAAGAACATCATCGAATGTATCGACTCGTGCAGAAAGAATCAGTGCTGCTGCAGGTGAAGATGCAAGCCATCTGAAACGTTATAGTGTAGTGATCGGTAGCTTCCAAAACAAAACAAATGCCTACTCTTTGAAAGAGCGCATGCAGAATGCCGGTTACAATGCTTTGCTGGGTCAGAACGAAAACGGAATGTTGCGTGTAATCGTTTCAAGTTTCGACGACAAAGCCGATGCAGCAGCAAGCCGCGATGCTATCAAAGCTAAGTATGCTCCTAACTTCCAAGACGCGTGGATCTTGGAAAAGGCTTATTGATCGATACGCTTTTGAATAAAAAAGAAAGAGGATATATCAGAAGGTATATCCTCTTTCTTTTTATTTACTCACCTTTTCGCTTACGGGTTGTGATGTGTCTGTCGTAATGCCCTTCAGCTCAATGTATTCCACCTTGAGCGGATTGCTTGGCGAAGCCTTGACGTAGAGCGATTGCAGAATGGCCGCTTTGCCGTTGATGGTGGTGGTGCAGATGAACTTTCCGTTTTTCTTGCTGACGGTCAGCTCTCGCTTCGGATAGGCTATCAACGCTATTTTGGAGCTGGAGGTGCCGGCCGTTACCACTTTATATCCATAGGCCCGCTCTTGGAAGAAGCTGATTCCGTTCGTCTTACCGGGATGATCCTCGCGGTTGTACCAATAGACGTTGACGGGTTCTTTCTCGTTCAGGGCGCCGTTCGAAAGGTTGACATCGTAACAAACCAAATTTTTGTTGAGGCTGCGGGATATGTGAAAGAGGCGCTCGGCTGTGGTCGGAATCTGATCGGTTGATGTTTGCGCTTGCAGAGCCGGAGAGA